>JALYUI010000190.1 GCA_030853845.1 Bacteroidota bacterium
CGAACTCGCGGTTATTGCGCACGTTCTGCTGCTGCTCGTCGTACTTTTTGATGAGCGACTCGGCGTCCTTGCTAGCCTGCTTGCGGCTCTTGATGGTGTCGTTGAGGCCCTGAATTTCTTCGTCGAACTTCTTTACGCGCACTTCGTAGCCGGCAATCTCGTCTTCGAGGTCGCTCACTTCCTCGGGCAAATCGCCGCGCACGCGCCGGATTTCATCGAGCTGCGAATCGAGGTTCTGCAAGGCGAGCAGGGCTTCGAGCTTAGCGGCTACGGGAACGTCGGCGGGAGCCACGGCGGCACTTTTAGCAGTCATATTGAACGGGGTTCGTAGGGGTTTCAGCGATTAAGACCGCAAAAGTACGTCCAAATCCGGCCGTTAGCAAATCCCGAAATACCTCATAAGTGAACTGTTCGCTCTCAAAATGGCCCACGTCGCAGAGCATCAGCTGCCCCTCGGCCCCGAAAAACTCGTGGTATTTCACGTCGCCGGTCACGTAGGCATCGGCCCCCGCCCCGCGCGCCGCCCCAATGAGGAAGGCACCCGCCCCGCCGCACAGTGCCACCGTTTTAATGGGCCGCTCAAACGCCGTATGCCGCACCACCGGCACGCCCAGCTGCTGCTTCAGCCGCTGCCGGAACGCGGCCGGGGCTAGCGCCTCGGGCAACTCGCCCACCAGGCCCGCGCCCACGTCCTGGTGCACGTTTTCCAGCTTAATCAGCTCGTAGGCCACTTCTTCGTAGGGATGCGCGGCCCGTAGCGCCCGCAACACCGCCGCCTGCCGGTGCAGCGGCAGCAGCACTTCGAGGCGCAGCTCGGCTACGGTTTCGGCCTCGCCCGGCGCGCCGATAGCCGGCCGCGTGCCCGCTCCCGGCGTGAAGGTGCCGGTGCCCGGCGTGCGGAAGCTGCACGCGCTGTACTGCCCCACCTGCCCGGCCCCGGCGGCGTAGAGGGCGGCCAGCACCCGCCCGGCCAAATCGGTCTGCTGGTCCTCGGCCCGGTTGGGCACGTAGGTGATGAGGCGGGCCAGCGTGCCGCTCTGCGGGGCCAGCACGCGGGTATTTTGCAGGCCGAGCTTCTCGGCCAGCTTGTCGTTCACGCCGCCGCGCACGTTGTCGAGGTTGGTGTGGGCGGCGTAGATGGCCACGTCGTTTTTCAGGGCCGCGATGATGGTTTGCTCCACCTCATTGGCCCCGGTGAGGCGCTTGAGGGGCCGGAAAATAACCGGGTGGTGGGCCACGACCACGTTGCAGCCCCGCCGCACGGCTTCCGCCACCACGGCCGGCGTGCAGTCGAGTGTGATGAGCACGCCGGTGATTTCGGCCTGCGGGCTGCCGCATTGCAGGCCGGCGTTGTCGTAGCTTTCCTGGTAGGCGAGGGGCGCGGCCGCTTCGAGCAGGCGGGCCAGGTCTTGAACGATGGGCATGTTGGGGGGGGGATTGGGGCGCGAAGGTAGCTTCAGCGGGTGGCCTTTGAATGGCGCAAAGGCTGCGAATGATACCATAGTAAACAAAATTATCGGGTGGCGTAATCCCACCCGATTCGGCTAGCTTTACGCAACACAGTAGCGGACTATGGCCGTACTGACGCTACTTCCAGTGTCGCATAGTAGCGGCAAACTGAATGTTATAACTCATGTTAAAAACAGATAACCAAAATGGAAAAAATCGAAATTTATTCGAGCAAAAGGAAATCAGTTATGCTATTAATTGCTTCTATTGTATTTGTTATTCTAGGATTTTGGTTGCTATTAGAAGCAAACAACTTAGCTTTTTGGAGAGTAAAAAGTCCAATCTTTATACGAGGTATCGGGGTAACCTCCATTCTTTTTTTTGGACTAGGAATATTTGTAGGTATTAAAAGGCTGATTAAATCAGAACTATCTCTGATTATTTCTTCTGACGGTCTCAATTTAAACCCTAAGAAGTCGTTGATTGAGTTCTTAAAATGGAGTGACATTACTGGTCTGGAGGAAATAAAAATTCAGAGCACACGAATTGTCATTGTTAAAGTAACTGATGTTACGCAGCCAGTTTGGTTAAAGCGTAGTGCATGGCTTTGAGTCCGCGCAAATAGAGTTGGGCTTTGAGGCGGAAATGGCCGATGCCCAATCGCAGCGTTAAAGCCTCTAACTTA
>JALYUI010000197.1 GCA_030853845.1 Bacteroidota bacterium
CTGCAAGCCATTCCAGCCCAGCCGCCAGAGGGCGGCCGGCAGCAGCCCGGCGCGCAGCAGCGGCCAGCGGGCTGCCCGCAAATGAGCCGGGCTCAGCCATACGGCCAGGGCCTGGCCGTCGGCATCAGCGTACACGCGGCCGTGGCGCAGGCCAAAGCGCAGCAGCTGCTCGACCAGCCAGGCACCCTGGGCTGGCGCGGTGGGGCCGGCGCAGCAATGCTGCAACACGGGGTGCTGGTCGCAGGCAGCCAGCAGCAGGGCTTTGGCCCAGGGCAAGTCGGCCGGTTCAAGCCGGCGGGCAGGGGGAGCAAGGGTTGGGCGCATCGGCAATGCGGGCTGAGAAAACGAAACTTCAATGCAGAAAAGGGAGTGAAAAGCCAGTGGCGGCGCGAGCTACCGCCAGAAGCTGGGCCGGGAACCCGCTGCTTCGAGCTGGCGTAGGCGCTGCTCGAAGGCCAGGATGGCCGCTTCGGCTTCGCTGGCCCGGCGGGTGGCGGCATCGGCCTGGGCGCGCAGGGCTGCGATTTGGACCTGCTGAGCCTGGAGGGCTTCGAGCACCACCAGCAACAGCTGCGACTTGTGGGCCGCTCCGGTGGTTTCGGCGGTGCCGAGGGCGCTTAGAGTAGTCGGCACTGCTGTTGGGGGCGCGGTGGCTTCGGCCGGCTCCGGGGCGGATTCGCGGCTTGCGGCGGGCAGCTGGCTGGAATGCCGGGCTGTCCCTACGACCGTTAACAAGCCAGTGGAAGAGGCCGGCCGGCCAACAGCCAGACTGCCGGCGATAGACGAGCTGCCCTGCGCACTGGCATGCAGGTTCAGCGACAATCCGCCTATCAGCAGAAAAAAGGGAGAAAAGTATTTCATCGCATGCAGAAAAAAGGTGAGGTACCAAGTAGGGTTGAGCAGGAGGACGGGGGCGGGCAACCGGGCGCTGCTATTCGCGCACCAGCTTCAACACCTGGCTGGTGCCGGCAGTAGTCACGCGCACCAGGTACACGCCGCTCGACAGCGCCGCTGCTTCATCAGCAAACAGGTCTTCGCTCACGCGGCGCGTGGTGCGGAACTCGGCCAGCCGGCGGCCGGTGGCATCACTGAGCGTGGCCGTAAGCGGCAGTTCGAAAGGCTGCTCGACGCGGATGTGCGGGGCCGCGCCGGTCGAGGGGTTGGGCCAGGCGCTCAGCAGCAGCGCCGTGGCGCTCTCCACTCCCACCGTGCGCAGCGGCGAGTAGCGGGCCGAGCCATCGGCATCAACCTGGCGTAACCGGTAGTAAAGCGTGGGCACGCCGTACTGGGCTACTTTCAGGTCGAGGAATAGGTACTCGTGGGCGGTGCTGCTGCTACCCTGCCCGGCCACCCGGCCCGCCGGTTCAAACACGAGGCCATCGCGGCTGCGCTCCACGTCGAAATAAGCACTGTTCTTTTCCGAAGCGGTGGTCCAGTCCAGGCGGGTATCGAGACCCTGGCGGCGGGCGGCAAAGACGCTCAGCTCCACTGGCAGCGGGGCGCTCAGGTCCGACATAGTGAAGCGGCCGGCCACCACCTCGGCCGGGGCGGCGGGCACATACTGGCGCGGGTCGCCGGTGGCAGCGTTGGCGGTGGGGCCGGCGGCGCGCACCCAGTAGGTATAGGGCGCACCGCTGCGGTAAGGCGTGGCCTGAGCCATGTTGCGGCTGTTATCGAGGGCGGCCAGCCAGCTGAAGCTCATCGTCCGGCTGGCCCCGGCCACCGAAGTGCCCACTTCCCAATACACGGCGGCCGACGAATTGCTACCCACCGTGGTGATGGCCGTGGGGCCGGTGACGCGGGTAAGGGTGAGGTTGCCCACGCTGGTCCCGACCGGCAGCGTCAGGCCCAGAAATGGGCCGAAAGCGGCGGCGTTCACGGCGCGGGCGGCCATGCTTACGGGGCCGACGAGGCGGGCACCAGTGGTTTCGAAGGGGTCGGTGGCAGTGGGTAGTAGCTGCAACGGCGCGGCCGGCGCGATGGTGACGAGGCCATTGGTGAGCGTGACCGTACCGGCCACGCTAATGGGCGTGCTCACGGCCAGGCCGGCGGCGTTGTTCACGGTCAGGTTCTGCACGGGCAGGGCACCGGAACCGGTGAAGTTTTGCGGGGTGCTGCCGTTGGCGCGCAGCAGGGCAGCGGGCGTGACGGGGGTAGTGACGGTGCCGTTGTTCGTGAGGTCGCCGCCCACGTCGAGCTGGCCTTCGTTGGTGAGGGTGGCCCCGCTGCCCAGCGTCAGGTACGAGGGCGTGGCCAACAGGCCGCCCGGACCAATGTACAGGGTCACGGGTCCCGATACCGTTATCTGGGCCTGGGCCAGTGGGCCAGCCAGCACGAGGGCCAGGCCCGGCAGCAGCGACAGCAAGTAGTTTTTTTTCATGGCGCGGGGTGCTGAAGTAAAAAGCGGCTTTCGACTTACCCAAAGCACGCCCCTGTCCTTCCCCAAACCCGTTCGCTGACGTTGCGAATGCGTTGGCTGGTGTGCCAGGGCTTTCGCATTCGTTGCACGTGCATTCGATTTTGTGCTATTGCCCCCGAATCATCCCACGCAATCCACAAAAAACCCCGTAAACCGGGTGGTTCACGGGGCTGGTCTTTAATAGAATTATTTCCTGGCTGGCTTCCTGGCTGGCCGCGCGCAGCAATACAGCCGCTGCAACTTAGAAACCGCCGCACTGCCAACCCCACCCTACTATTCCGCCAGTGTCTCGGGCCGCTGCTGAAACGCCACGCTGGGCGGGTAGCCGAACTGCCGCGAGAAGGCCGTGGAGAAAGCCGCCGGGCTGCCGAAGCCCACCTGGTAGGCCACCTCGGCCACCGTGCCCACCTGCGCCCGCAGCAGCGCCCGCGCCCGCTGTAGCCGCGTGCCCCGGATGTGCTCGCCCGGCGACTGCCCCGTGAGGGCCTTGAGCTTGCGGTGCACCTGCGTGCGGCTCATGCCAATGGCCGAGCCCAGCTCATCCACTCCAAAGGCCTCGTCGCCGAGGTGGTGCAGCACGGCCTCATCAATCCGGCGCAGGAACTCCTGGTCGAGCGAGGGCAGGCCAGCCACAGCGGCAGCATGAGTATCCGCCGGGGCCGGCGGCACCACGGCGGGCGAGGCCGGCGCGCGGCCGCTGGCGGCCGGCGGTTCTGCTAGTTCCGCCGCTCCCGATTCTGCTGCCGCTTCCGCCACGGCCTTCGCTTCAGCGGCGGCCAGCGCTTCTTCCGGCACCGCATTCGGCGCAACCGCCGGCACTGCGGCAATGGTGGTGAAGTCCACTGCTGCGGCCCGCTCCGGGCCGAAGTGGGTAGCAGCAGCGCCTTCGAGTATACTTTCCGGAGCCCGCAGCAGCTGTAGGCGGGCGTGCAGGCGCTGGCGCAAAGCCAGCAGGTTGCGCACCTGGGCGCGCAGCTCGCGCGGGTTGAAGGGCTTGGCCAGGAAGGCGTCGGCTCCGGTTTCGAGCCCTTCGAGCTTGGCCTCGTCGCCCGAGCGGGCCGTGAGCAGCACCACCGGCACGTGGCTGGTAGCAGGGTCGGTTTTGAGGGCGGCGCACACTTCGTAGCCGTTCAGGCCGGGCATCATCAGGTCAGTTACCACCAGGTCGGGCACTTCGGCGCGGGCCAGGACCACGCCGGCCGCGCCATCCTCAGCCAGCAGCAGGCGGTACCCGGCGGGGGCCAGCGTGGCCCGAATGAACTCGCGCACATCGGCGTTGTCTTCGATGATGAGCACCACGTCGGCCTCGGCCATTTCGACCGCTGCCCCTTCTGCCAGCAGCGGCACAGCGGCTTCCGAATCTGCCGGAGCCAGGGTACTGGCGGCCAGCGCATATAAGGCAGTAGTGGCGGTATCGGGGCTGGCGGGCACGGCGGTGGGCGCTACCGGGCGCAGGCCCCGGGGCAGCCGCACCGTGAAGGTGGCCCCCTCGCCCGGCTGGCTGGCCACGCTCACCGTGCCGCCGTGCAGGGCCACCAGCTCGCGCACCAGGGCCAGGCCAATGCCCGTGCCGGTACGCTGCATGGTATCGGCCGCATTGCCGGCCTGGTAGAAGCGGTCAAACAAATGCGGCAGGTCGGCGGCATCAATGCCCGAGCCGGTGTCGCGCACGGCGATGACCACGCTGCCGGCCGGTGCGTCGGGCATGGGCAGGGCCTCAAGCACGGTCACCGTCACGAAGCCGCCAGCCGGCGTGAAGCGCAGGGCATTGGCAACGAGGTTGGTCAGGATTTCGTCGAGCTTGGCGGCATCGAATACCAGCGACACAGGCGTGGCCGGGGCCGCGCAACGCAGCAGAATGCGGCGGCTTTCGGCCAGCGAGCTGAAGGCGGCTACCACCTGCCGGGCGGCCAGGCCGGCATCGCCGGCGGTAGGCAACAGGCGCAGCGCGCCGGCTTCGAGCTTGCTCAAATCGAGCAATTGGTTAATGAGGGCCAGTAGCTTACGGGCGTTGCGCAGCATCAGGCTGCCCTGGCGGCGCACGCCGGGGTCGGCGGCTTCGGTAGCCAGCTCTTCGGCCGGCCCCAGGATGAGCGTGAGCGGGGTGCGCAGCTCGTGGCTGACATTGGTAAAGAAGTTGGTTTTCACCCGGTCCATGTCCTGCAAATGAGTCAGGGCCTGCTGTTCGAGCTGGCGTTCGGCGCGGTCGCGCTCGCGGCCCCTGGTCAGGCTGCGCACGCCGTAAAGCGTCAGGCCAAAGGCCAGCAGGCAGGCTCCGTAGGCCCACCAGGTGCGCCACCACGGCGGCCGGATAGTGAGGGCAAACTGCGCGGGGCGGGCGCTCCACAGGCCGTCTTCGTTGGCGGCGCGCACTTCGAAGGTGTAGCTGCCGGGGCCCAGGTTGGTGTAGGTGGCCGAGGTGGCCGTGAGCGGGCCGGCCCAGTCGTCCTCAAAACCCAGCAGGCGGTACTGGTAGCGCACTTTTTCGGGGTGCGTGAGGCTGGTGCCCACGTAGTCGAAGGTGAGGTGGTTGAGGGTAGCCGGCAGGCGCAGGCCCGGGGCCACGGCCGTATCGCGCAGAAACAGCCGCAGCCCACTGATGCGCGTGAGGGGAGCCATGCGGTTGGCGCGGGCGCGGGCGGGGTCGTACTGCACCAGGCCGTTTACGGTGCCCACCCACAGCTGGCCGGCGCGCCCCAGGCGCACGGCATTCTGGTTGGCTTCCTGGCCCAGAAAGCCCTCGGCCACGCCGTAGCTGCTGGTCTGGCCCCGGCGCGGGTCGAAGCAGTCGAGGCCCCGGTTGGTGCCCACCCACACCCGGCCGGCCGAGTCGCACTGCACAAAGTAGGGGTTGCTCGACTGTAGCCCGACCTCCGGCCCGAAGCCCTGGAAGCGTCCGCTGGCCGGCGAGTAGCGCAGCACCCCGCGCCCAATAGTGCCCAGCCAGAGCTGCCCCGCCTCGTCTTCCGAAATAGAGCCCACGCTCAGGCCCGCCGGCTGCCCGCCCACCCGCGCAAACGTATCGTAGGCCAGGTCGGCCCGTAGCAGGCCCTGGTCGTCGCTGGCCAGCCAGATGCCGCCCGCCCGGTCGGCAAATACCTGCCAGAGCACGTCGGAGGGCAGCCCCTCGGCCGTCGTAATGAATTTGAACCGGCTGGTAGCCGGGTCGAAAACGGCCACGCCGTGGCCCGAAGTAGCCAGCCAAACCCGCCCGCGTCCGTCTTCGGCCATGCTCACCACGTGGCGGCCCGCCAAGCCGGGTGTCTGGTTGAAGAACGTCCAGTGGGCCGGGCCGGGCGAGTAGCGGGCGGCCCCGTTTTCGGTGCCCACCCAGTAGTCGCCGCGCCGGTCGCGGTAGAGGCAGCGCACGTACTGGCTGCCGGCATCGCCGGGCAGGGGCAGCCGGCGGGTGCGCGGCGCGGTCCCGTCGGCCGGGGTAGTCAGCTC
>JALYUI010000211.1 GCA_030853845.1 Bacteroidota bacterium
CGGCGAAGTGCGCCTGCTCGACCTCCACCAGCCCGAAGCAGCCGAGGCCGATTTCACCGCCGGCCTCGCCCAGCGCCGACGCGCCGGCCAGCGCCCACCCTGGCACTACGTGCAGCTGCGCGGCGTGGCTCGCACCGCCCTGGGGCGCTATACCGAAGCCCGAGCCGACTATTTCGAAGTCATCCAAGCTAACCCGACCGATGGACGCACGCACTTCCTGCTGGGCAAGCTGGCCGCCCACACCGGCGACTCCACGGCCGCTTGCGAGTTCTACCGCCGCGCCGTGGGGCTGGGATATGCGTTTGCGGCAGCGGCGGCGGCAGGGTGCCGGTAAGCGTCTCCCACAAACGCAAACAACCGCCGCCGGCCCGGAGCCGACGGCGGTTGCCGTAGTTGCATTCAGCAGCTCAGAAAGCTTTAGTTAGGCATCAGCACGGTGTTCACTACGTGAATCACGCCGTTGCTCTGCATCACGTCGGCGATGGTTACCATCGAGATGCCGCCTTTTTCGTCCTTCAGCTCAATGTTTTTGCCTTTCATCATGGCCGTGAGGGTGCCGCCTTGTACCGTTTTGAGGGTAGCCTTGCCGCCGCCGGCCTTGATGGCCTTCATCAGGTCGGCCGAAGTCATGCGGCCGGCTACCACGTGGTAGGTCAGGATTTTGGTGAGGGTCGCCTTGTTCTCGGGCTTCACCAGGGTTTCCACCGTGCCGGCGGGCAGCTTGTTGAAAGCTTCGTTGGTGGGGGCGAATACGGTGAAGGGACCGGCGCTTTCCAGCGTCTCCACCAGGCCAGCGGCTTTCACGGCGGCTACCAGGGTGGTGTGGTCTTTCGAATTAACGGCATTTTCCACGATGTTTTTCGTGGGGTACATGGCGGCTCCGCCTACCATAACGGTCTTGGCCATTTTCTGGGCCGAAACGGCGGTGGTGGTAGCAACGCTGAACAGGGCAACGATGGCGAGGGAAAACAGGGACTTCTTCATCTGAATCTTAATAGAAAAATGCTTGGATGTTTTGAATGATAACCCACCTACGCCCCGACTGTTTGAAGCGGATTGCCTGAGTACAAAGATTTCTGGACAGCGGCGGCGGAATACTGTTTGGTTCTGAAGCTAAATTCCTCATTTGCAGTAACCAGTACAGTGATGGATAAAGGGGATGAATTAGCTGAATTGCGGCCGCTGCCGCAACCGGCCGGCCCGGCCGAACTTCGTGGCCCGGCTTCGCCAAACATTTCCCTTTCCTGATTATTGCTGCTGCATGAGAATAGCTACTGTCCTCCTTTTCCTGCTGCTGGCCACGCTGGCCCGCGCCCAGAACCCCGGCACCCTGGCCGGCACCGTGCGCGACCGCACCACCCAGGAAGCCCTGCCCGGCGTGAGCGTGACGCTGGAAGGCACCGCCTTCGGCACCGCCACCGATGCCGAGGGGCACTACCGCCTGGCGGGCGTGCCGGCCGGGGCCTACAACCTGCGCGCCACCTTCGTGGGCTACGATGCCCTGCTGCGCGCCGACGTGGCCGTGAGCAGCGGCAACGTGAACACCCTCAACCTGGAGCTCAACAAAGGCCCGCAGGCCCTGGGCGAAGTCACCGTGACGGCCAACCGCGCCATTCGCGTGGCCACCGCCGAAACGCCGCTGAGCGTGCAGCGCCTCACCACCGAGGAAATCAAGAGCAACCCCGGCGGCAACTTCGATATTTCGCGGGTGGTGCAGAGCCTGCCCGGTGTGGGCGGCGGCGGCTCGGGCGGCACGGCCGGCTTCCGCAACGACATCATTATAAGGGGCGGCGCGCCCAACGAAAACGTGTACTACCTCGACGGCATCGAGGTGCCCGTCATCAACCACTTCCCGACCCAGGGCAGCGCGGGCGGCCCGGCCGGCATCCTCAACGTGAGCTTTATCGAGGACGTGACGCTCAGCTCCTCGGCCTTCCAGGCGCGCTACGACAACGCCCTAAGCGCGGTGCTGCAGTTCCGGCAGCGCGACGGCAATGCCGAGCGGGTGCAGGGCAACCTGCGCACCTCGGGCACCGAGGTGGCCGCCACGCTCGAAGGGCCGCTGACGAAGAACACGACCTTCCTGGCCTCGGCCCGGCGCAGCTACCTGCAGCTGCTGTTCAAGCTGATTGACTTGCCCATCCGGCCCGATTTCTACGACTTCCAGTTCAAGACTACGACGAAGATTTCGCCCAAAACCACGCTCACTACCTTGGGCCTGGGCGCCATCGACCACTTCGAAATCGTGCCGCCCAAAAACAGCTCGCCCAGCAAGGAATTCATCCTGCGCAACAACCCCACCATCAACCAGTGGAACTACACGGTGGGCCTCAACCTGCGCCATTTAGTCGATAACGGCTACCTGAACCTGGCCCTGAGCCGCACCCAGCAGTACAGCGCCGCCGACCAGTTCCAGTTCGGCTACACCGGCCAGGAAGCCTACCGCAAGCTCTTTGCCCGCAGCGGCGAAACCGAGAACAAGCTGCGCGCCGACGTGAACAAGCGCGTGGGCCGCTGGCAGTACAGCTACGGCGTGGTGGGCCAGCTGGTGCACTACGACAACAACCTGCGCAACCGCATCCGGGCCGAGGTGCGCGACGCCGGCGGCGCGCTCGTGAGCCCGGCCGTAACGGTGAATTTCACCACCAGCCTCGACTTCGTGCGCTACGGCCTGTTTGCCCAGGCCACCCGCACCTACGGCCCCGAAGGCCGCCTCACGGTATCGGCCGGCGTGCGGGCCGACGGCACCAGCGCCCTGCTGGCCGGCTACCGCCTCGACCGCACGCTCTCGCCCCGCGTGTCGCTCAGCTACGCCCTGCTGCCCACCCTAAACCTGAACGCCAGCCTGGGGCGCTACTACAAGATTCCGCCCAGCACCATTCTGGGCTACCGCGACCCGGCCGGCCGCCTCGTGAACGAGGGCAGCCGCTACATCCGGTCCGACCACGCGGTGGCGGGGCTGGAGTGGCTGCCCGGCGCGGCTACCCGCGTCACGCTGGAGGGCTTCTATAAAAAATACGCCTTCTACCCGGTGAGCGGGCGCGACGGCATCAGCCTGGCCAACCTGGGCGGCGACTTCAACGCCATCGGCAACGAGGCCATCACCAGCACCGGCGACGGGCGCGCCTACGGGGCCGAAGCCTTTTTCCAGCAGAAGCTCAGCGGCAAGCTCTTCGCCATCGTGTCGCTCACGGCCTTCCGCTCCGAGTTCAGTGGAAATGATGGCGTATACCGCCCCACGGCCTGGGACACGCGCTTTCTGGGCTCGGCGCTGCTGGGCTACAAGCTGGGCCGGGGCTGGGAGCTGGGCGCCAAGTACCGCGTGGGCGGCGGCGCGCCCTACACACCCTACGACGCCGTTGCCAGCCGCGCCAGCTACCAGGCCGTGGGCCAGGGCATTCTCGACTACAGCCAACTCAACACCCAGCGCCTGAGCCCCTTCCAGCAGCTCGACCTGCGCCTCGATAAAAAAGTAAACCTGCGCCGCCTGAGCTTCGATTTCTACATCGATGTGCAGAACGTGCTGCTGGCCAAGCCGGTATCAACCCCCACCTACACCTTCGAGCGCCTGGCCGACAACTCCGGCTACACCACTACCGACAACCAGCCCCTGCGCCCCGACGGCAGCAACGCCGTACCCATCCTGCTGCCCGACAGCGACGCGCTGGTAGTACCCACGGTGGGGTTCATTGTAGAGTTTTAGGGGGCGCTGCCGCGTTTGGCCGGTTTCCTGGTTCAGTCCGCGACGGATTAATTGATGACGGATGTACTTGAGCAAGAGGTGCAACGTTTGTGGCTTCAGTCCGGTCACCCCGGCATCCACCACACCCCGGCTACTATGAAACGTTTGCTACTCCCGCTGCTGGTGCTATCGGCGTTGCTGCCGCTGTCCAGCCATGCGCAGTCGGCTCCGGCTCCCGCGCCCCGCTTCTACTTTAGCGGGCAGCTGGCCTACCAGCGGTTCAATGGCTTTATCGAGGGCGGCGATTTAGACGGGTGGGGGCGTGCCACTTTCTTCGGCCCCGTGCTGCGCGGTGGCTGGCAATTCAGCCCCCGCACGGCACTCGAAGTAGGGGCCGGCTTGGGCTACCACGGCTGGCATCTCTCGCCGGGAAATATTGGTTTTGAATGGGTTGAGCGCTGGCAGCGCAGCGCCACGCTCTTGGTACCGGTGCAGCTCAGTACGCAGCTGCTGTCTCACTCGTCGCGCTGGCAGCTGCGAGCGCAAACTGGCTTTGCGCTCGTCGAGCAGCACGTCGATTCCCAATTGCGCGAAAACTATCCTTCGCCACCGGCCCAGGTCCATCCAATTTATTCGGCCATTTATCGTGACCTGCCCGTTCTGTTGGGCGTGGCCGCTACTTACCGCTTCTCCCAGCGCTGGCAGGCCGAAGCCCAGGCGCAGGCGGCCTTTTCGCTGCGCTACCTGTTCGACCCCTACGGCGATTTTCAAGCAGCCCTGCCGGGCGGGGGAGGTAGCGTAGGCATATGCTATTCCTTGGGCAAATCTGCCGTGCTGCCATCCCCGGCCGTGCCGCAGCCATGACTAACCGCTGTTATTTCAGCGCCTCGAACGCCCATTGCGCATCGGCCCAGAAAGCATCGAGCGCCATGATGCGGGGCTTGAAAAACGTAATCAGCTGCGGCCAGTTGTCGCGGTTGAACACGTTGACCGGGGCCAGCTCGGTGCTAATGCGGCTAAGGGGCAGGTTGTTGGCATCCAGTGCCTCGGCTTCCCAGGTCCAGGTTTCGCCCAGAGCTTCGTGCAGCAGCGTGCGCAGCTCACTAAACTGCTCCCAGAACAGCTCCCGGATGCCAGCATCCGGGTGGGTAAGCTCGATGGCGACGCGGGCACGGTGGTTGTCGGCCTGCAGGCGGAAGTACACGTGCTTCAGCCCCGTTTTATAGTTTATCCAGTTGGTGGTGTCGCCCTCCGCCGACGGCACCGGAGCCATATACTGGCCAAACGCCGTCCAGAACGCCTGGCGAAGTTGGGTTGCTTCCGCTTTGCTATACATTGAGTTGAATTATGAATTAGAAATTATGAGTTATGAATTCAGGTAGAGGCCGCCGGTGCCAACTCATAATTCATAATTCAAAACTCATAATCTATAAAGGCGTGGCCCACCAGCCGGCCTCGTTGTTCTGAACGGCTACGCCGCCGGCGTTGTGGTAATACTCCTCCAGGCACTCCTTGAAGCCGTCGTTTTTGGTGCTGGCGAAGCACACGGCGTGCTCGGCCGTGGGTAGCGGGCCAGTGTGCACCGTAAACACGCTGCCGCGCTCGGCCTTAGTGATAATGAGGTAGTTCGTCTCGTTAAGCTTGTCGAGAGTCGCATCGAGCGTAACATCGTAGGCCTTGTCGGGCGTTACCACGCCGCGCAGGGCCGGGTTGCCGGCCGGGTGCTGCATGATACCGGCCTGGCCGTTTTTGTCGCAACTGGTGAGCATCAGCAGGCCGGCCACCGAGAACAGACCGAAGAAGTGGGCAGTGAAGCGTTTCATAGCTGTAAAGTAGCAAGAAGATGGCAAACAGCAGTTTCAGTCCGGTATTTCAAGAGCAAGCTGGCCGGAAAGAAAAGCTGATTTTTGCCCTAAGATACCTTTTTTTATTTACATAATGATAAAAATGTAAATAATTTCGACTTCGCTGCTATGCTAGGTGTACGCCCACCGCTACGCCGGTGTTTCGGTGCCGGCCGGTTGCGCTACGGCTGCACCGGACTCCCAATGCGCCCACGCAGGAAGCCCACCAGCACTTCCAGGCCGCGCTCGAAATGGCGGTTATTGGGAATCACGATGTCGGCGTAGTGCTTGTAGGGGGCAATAAACCGCTCGTAGGTGGGGGCCACGTGGTGGGTATAGCGGTAGAGCACGTCGGCCAGGTCGTAGCCGCGCTCGTCGCGGTCGCGCACAATGCGGCGGTGCAGCTTCACGTGCTCCTGGGCATCGATGTACACTTTCAGGTCGAGCAGCCGGGCAATTTCTTCGAAGTGAAACACGAAAATGCCTTCCACCACTACGATGGGCGCGGGCCGGAACACCAGCTCCTTGGGCGTAATGGCCGCGTTGTTGAAGGTGTATTCCTTGCGGCGTACCTCGCGGCCCTGGCTGATGCTGAGCACATCGGCAGCATAGGCCACTGCGTCGATACTGGCGGGCAGGTCGAAGTTTTCCACGCCCTGGTCGTCGCGGAACTGCTTTTCGCGCGGGTGGTAGTAATTGTCCTGCGAGATGAGGCAAATCTGTTCTTCCGGAAAAGCCTCCAGCAGGCGACGCAGGAACGTAGTTTTGCCCGAGGCGCTGCCGCCGGTGATTCCAATTAAGTAGGGAGTCTGCATAGCTGGCAAAGGTAACGCTGCGCTTAATCTTAATGAAGAATTAATAATGAGGAGTGAAGAATTGGATAACAGCCAAAATGGCTCGAAATTCCTCATTCCTCATTCCTCATTCCTCATTCCTCATTCC
>JALYUI010000222.1 GCA_030853845.1 Bacteroidota bacterium
TCTGGGTTTCGTGGCGCAGGAAGCAGGTCATCATGCGGGCCTGGGTGTCGTTGCCGCGGCCGTTGCTGTGGGGCACCAGCGGCTCCAGCGCCGCCATCAGGCGCTGGTGGAACTGGCCGGGGTCGTAGGGGTCGGTGTAGACGACGACGGGCGGCAGGTCGCGGCGAACAATGCGCTCGGCCAGGCCATCGAGCAAGGGTTCAACGGTGCGTTTGGCGGGGGTGCTCATGGCAGGAAGCAGCTGAAGTGACGAGAGAAACCCAAGTTACGATACAAATCCGACTTGCTTGTATCGCAGTGCGCACCCGCTGCGCGCATTTATATTCATTTTTTATCGTTGCACGCACGCGCTGCGGCCATTTCCGCACGGTTTTTATCGTTGCACGCACGCGTTGCGGCCATTTCTGTACGGTGCCTATCGTTGCAACTGCGCGTTGCGGCCATTTTCGCACAGTTTTTATCGTTGAAACTGTCCGTTGCGGCCATTTTCGCACAGTTTTTATCGTTGCTATTGTCCGTTGCGGCCATATCCGCACAATTTTTATCGTTGCAACTGCCCGCTAGAATGTATTTCGTGACACTGGTATCGTTGCGGTTGTCCGTTAGGCTGTTTTTACTGATGCTTGTAGCGCTGTAGTTATCCGTTCTTCTGTATCCGATATAATTGACAGCATTGTATTGATGAAGGTACTATGCGACATACCCTACCTTGCTGTGGCTTATCATATCATCACGACTCCAATGTCATTATCGCAGCAATCCGATTTCAGTAACAATAAGGCTGTTGCTACATGGCGTTGCTTAAGAATCATCACGCTTCTACTTCTATGCAATTCGGCTTGCCAACGGACTGCTGCTCCAACCATGCCAGCACCGCAGGCCGGCCGCACGGTGTTAGTACGGGGAGGTATGTATTATGCCCACGAAGCTGGTGCAATCAAGGGCTTCGAAGCCGTCTTCATGCGTGATTTACAAGCGCCGGCTAGTGAACAGATTGTAACCACCGGCATGGCCGAAACCGGACACTACCAAATACGCCTACTGGCAGGCCAACTATACTACATCAAACTTTCGCTCAAGGCGAATAACTGCTTGATGGAAACGCAGGAATTCCCAGCCCCCAATGCGACAGATGTTACTACCTGGACGAAAAACTTCCATCTGGATTATCCCGACAGCACCGAATATGGCGGATGTATGGCCGGCTGGCGGCCGGTTCGCTAGCTATTTACGCATACCGCAGCTCCCCCGCCGCCACACGCAGCGTCACGCCGCTTTCGGCGGTGAGGTGGCCCGCCACCTGCGCGTCGTAGCCGCTGGCTTGCAGCGAGGCCACTACGGCAGCGGCCGATGCTTCTTCCGTAACGAGGAGCATGCCGGTGCCCATGTTCCAGTAGAGGTAGGCGGTTTCGGCGCTGAGATTGCCGAGCTCCAGGAGGCGCTGCATGGCGGGCAGGGGCTCGAAGAGGTTGTCGAGCACCGCGCCGAGGCCATTTTTGAGTACCCGCTGGAAGTTGTCGGCCACGCCGCCGCCGGTGATGTGGGCGATGCCGTGCAGCGGCAGGCCGGCATCGAGCAGGGCCGTGATGCCGGGCGAGTAGATGAGCGAGGGCGCGAGCAGGGCTTCGCCCCAGGTCGAAGGTAAGTTATCAGTTAACAGTGAATAGTTAACAGTTGAATTAGTAACTGATAACTGCTCACTGTTAACTGATAACTGAAATGGTGCGTCGTGCCAGTTGTCACCGAAAAGCTTCTGAAGCGTCTTGCGGGCCAGCGAGTAGCCGTTGGAGCGGAACGAGGGCGAGCGCAGGGCCACCACGGCGTGGCCGGCCCGGGCGGTTTTGCCGCTCAGGGGCTGGGCCAGGCTGGGGTGCAGCACCCCAATGGCCGTAGAGCACCAGTTGAAGTTCATTTTGGCCCCCGGCCAGCCGCCGATGCGGTTGCCGAGCTCGGCAATTTCGCCACCCGTGATGGCAATTTGGGCGAAGTTGGCGGCATCGTGCAGTCCGCGCATCATCTGGTCCACCACGTCGTAGTCGAGGTGGTTCACGTCGATGATGTTGGACAGGTTGGTGGGCACGAAGCCGGCGGCGATGAGGTCGTCAGCCGTCATGGCGATGAGGTCGTAGCCGAGGGTATCGTACTGGTTGAGGCGCTCGGCCACTTCGATTTTGGTGCCGATGCCGTCGGAGCTAATGCCCAGGCGCTCGGCCCCGAAGCGGATTTCGTTGGAGAAGCCGCCGTCGAGGTCCCGGGCGGGCTCGCCGGGGAGTCCGGCGCGGTTGGCGAAGGTTTTTTTCGACCAGTTATAGGCGTTGCGCGAGGCGGCGTTGCCTTCTTCGATGGAGTAGCCGGCGGGATTAGTCATTTAACATTTATCAATTAACATTTAACAATCGTCATTTACCACCTGACAATTAACGGTCATCAATTCTGCGTCCATTTCATCGCAGTAGGTACCGCCGCTCCCGACGGTGCCTACTTGGAATAGAGCGCCTGTTAAATGATAAATGTTAATTGTTAAATGACCTTAGTGCTCCGTTGGCTCTGGTGCCTTCGCACTCACCGACTGGCTTGTTTTCTCCTTTTTCTCGCTCCGGTGGCTGGCGCGCTCCTCCTGCACGTGGCGCAGGTAGTGGGTCACGTCGCCGGTGGGGTACTTGCCCGAGAAACAGGCAAAGCAGCTGCCGCCGTGGCCTTTGTCCGCATCGAACAGCTCCTCCAAATCGGCCAAATCCTGGTAGATGACTTTGTCGGCCTCAATGTAGCGGCATATTTCGTCCTCGGTGTAGTTGGCGGCAATCAGCTCGGTGCTCATGGCCATGTCGATGCCGTAGATGCAGGGCGACACGATGGGCGGCGCGCTGCTGATGAAGTAGACCTCCGAAGCGCCGGCCTCGCGCAGCAGGCGCACGATGCGGCGCGAAGTGGTGCCGCGCACAATGCTGTCGTCGACCACGGCCACCTTCTTGCCTTCCACAAACTCGCGGATAGGGTTGAGCTTCTTGCGCACCACGTCTTCGCGGCCGGCCTGAGTGGCCACAATGAAGGAGCGGCCCATGTGGTTGTTCTTCACCAGGGCGCGGCGGTAGGGCACGCCAATGGCCTCGGCCAGGCCCGAGGCGGCGAAGTAGCCGCTGCTGGGCACGTCAATCACCATGTCGGGCTTCAGGCCGGCATCGGCCACCTTGCGGGCCAGGCGCTTGCCCAGGCGCACCCGCTCGCGGGCCACCAGCCGCCCGTGGATGGTGGAATCTTCACGGGCAAAGTAAATCTGCTCAAACGCACAGAAGTTTTTGGGCAGCTCGTAGGGGTTCTTGTAGTGAACCTGGAAGTTGTTGTCGATAAAAATGGCCTGCCCCGGTCCCACGTTCTTCACGAACTCAAAGCCCAGAAAGTCGAAGCAGGTACTTTCCGAAGCGAAGGCGAACACCGGGCCGGCGGGCGTATCGCGGCGGCCCAGCACCAGCGGCCGGATGCCCAGCGGGTCGGTGAAGGCCAGCAGGCCGTGCCCGGCAATGAGCGTGATGGTGGCATAAGCGCCCTCCACCAGCTGCTGGGTGGTTTCCACGGCATCGAAAATATCGACCACGCTCAAGTGGTCAAGGTCTTTCACGCGCAGCTCCGAAGCGAAGGTGTACATGATGAGCTCGAGGTCGTTGGTGGTTTTGGGCAGCACGTGGTACTGCTCGTGCAGCCGGCGGGCCACCTCGCGGAAGTTGATGACGTTGCCGTTGTGCACCATCGCCAGGCCAAAGGGGTAGCTGGTGGTGAAGGGCTGGGCCAGGTCGGAGTCGTTGGCACCCTGGGTGGTGTAGCGCACGTGCCCGATGCCGGTGTGGCCCTTCAGCTTCTTGATGTGCTTGGGCTTGAACACGTCATTCACCAACCCCTGCCCCTTGTGCAGGTGAAAGGCCGAGCCATCGAATGTGGCAATACCGGCCGCA
Source organism: Bacteroidota bacterium (assembly GCA_030853845.1). Taxonomy (GTDB): domain Bacteria; phylum Bacteroidota; class Bacteroidia; order Cytophagales; family Hymenobacteraceae; genus Hymenobacter. The sequence continues at coordinate 3,948 of JALYUI010000222.1, forward strand.
TCCTGCCCGCGATGCTGCAAGGCCGTGAGCCCGATAATCATGTCGCCCACGACGCTATCGGGACCGTGAAAACCTACTATTCCGCACATGGCGCTTCGCTTAAATTAAAAATTATGAATTAAAAATTAAAAATCATTCGTCATGAGTCTTGAATGGCATCCAGCAACAGACTTATTGGCCATTTTTAATTCATAATTCATAATTTTTAATTAAGCCTGCGAGGGCGTTGGCGTACAGCTCGTGCTCCACGGCCAGGCCGCGGCGCTCGACTTCGGCAAGGGTATCGGCCCCGCGCAAATCCACCGTTTGCTGGGCGAGAATGGGGCCGGTATCGAGGCCCTCATCCACGAGGTGCACGGTAATTTTGGTTTCGGGCAGGTGATTTTCAAAGGCCCACTCATAGGCGTGCAGGCCCTGGTGCTGGTGGGTATCGGCAGGATGAATGTTGATGATGCGGCCCGCAAACGGCTGAATGAAGGCGGGCGAGAGAATCCGCATGTAGCCCGCCAGCAGCACCAAATCGGGCTGGTACTGCTGGAGCAGCGCGGCGGCTTCGGCATCGAAGGCTTCGCGGCGGCGGCCCTGGCTGGGCAGCGTAGCCACGGGGCAGCCCAGGGCGGCAGCGGCGGCCAGGCCGGGCGCTTCGGGCTGGTTGCTGAACACGACGACGACGTCGGCCAAGCCGTGCAGCACGCCGGTTTGGGTGGCCCGCACCAGCGCCAGCATGTTGGAGCCGCGCCCGGAGATGAGAATGGCCACGCGGGCCGCCCCTGCCCGGCGGGGGAAGGGGGCCAGGCGGACACTATCGAAGGACGGGAGGAGGTTCATGGATTGGGAAGCAGCTTCAATTTACGGCGGCGGCGGCCAGCACCGGGGCGGGGCGCTGGGCAATGTCGGGCCGCACGTACATGCCCTGGAAGCCGACCTGGGCGCAGGCTTCGTAGGCGCGGGTGGTAGCCTCGGCCAAATCGACGCCGTGGGCGGTGAGCACCAGAACGCGGCCGCCGTTGCTGACCAGCTCGCCGGCCTCGTTGCGCTTCGTAGCGCCGTGGTAGGCGTGCACGCCGGCCGGCAGCTTATCGAGGCCGGTGATGGGGAAGCCGGTGGCAAAGCCGGGGGCCGGGTAGCCGCCCGAGGCCAGCACCACGCCCACGAACGCGCCAGGCCGCTGCACCACGCCCTGCCGCGAAAGGGTGCCGTTGAGGGTGGCCTCGATGAGGGTGAGCAGGCTGCTGTCGAGGGCGGGTAGCAGCACTTCGGCTTCGGGGTCGCCGAGGCGCACGTTGTATTCGAGCAGCTTGGGGCCGGTGGGCGTGAGCATGATGCCGAAGTAGAGGAATCCCCGGAAATCGAACTGCTCGTTCTGGATGCCGCCGAGAGTGGGGTCCACGATGTCGCGCCGGATGGCGGCGAGCACGTTGTCGTCGGCGAAGGGCACGGGGCAGTAGGCCCCCATGCCGCCGGTGTTGGGGCCAAGGTCGCCGGCCAGCAGCTGCTTGTGGTCCTGCGAGGTGGCCAGCAAACGGATAACGTGGCCATCGGTGAGGCCGATAATGCTAATTTCGGGGCCGGTTAATTTCTCTTCGAGCAGGAAGGAGAACCAGCCCGAATAGCTCGTTTGCAAATCATCGAAAGCGGCTTCCGCTTCCTCCGGCGACGAGCACACGTACACGCCTTTGCCGGCGGCCAGGCCGTCGTATTTCACCACCACGTGCCCGCCCAGCTCGGCCGCTTTGGTGCGGGCATCGGCAATGTTGTCGCTCCGGAAGGGCCAGGCCTGGGCCGTGGCCACGCCGTGGCGGCGCATGAATTCCTTGCTCCACACCTTTGAGCTTTCCAGCCGCGCCGCCGAGCGGCTGGGGCCAAAAACCTGGATATCGGAACCGGCGAAAAAGTCGGTGATGCCAGCCGCCAGCGGGGCCTCGGGTCCTACCACAATCAGCCGGGAGCCGTGGGCCTGCGCGAAGGCTTTCACCGCCTCAAAATCCAGTGGATTCACCTCGGGGTGGCTGTTGGAAATGCCGGCATTGCCGGGCAGCACGAGCACCGTGGCCCCGTCGTGGGTCAGCTTTTCGGCCAGGGCGTGCTCGCGCGCGCCGGAGCCGAGGAGGAGAAGGGTTTTGGAAGCTGAATTCATATTAGCAAAGGGAGGAAGCCGCTTAGTTGATATCTCGAATGGATGCTATGAGATTATCGCGAAAAGTAAAAACTGACTGCCCTGTGAGTTCGAGTATAGTTCCCGCCTTCCAGCTATCTGGCCAGTCGACAGCGGTAATAGCGAAAAATTGAATATCAGCTTCAGCATGGTCATTTTGGAAACGAAACGCTAACATGTGCTGGTTGCGCTCCATGAATAGTGCTGTCGCTTGATTTGCTTGCACCTCAAAAGCAGCCTTGCCTTTGGTTTGGTGTGTTACGACACCAGCTGAGACGTTTTCGAACGCAACGTTTGGATGCAAACACGCGAGCATGGTATCTACTTCAAAAAGATTATAGGATTCGAGGTAACTTTCGACTAGCTCGCGTGCTTGCTGTTCAGTCATAGCTATTTATTTACAGCACCCGCAGTTCCGCGTCGGCGGCGCGCAGTTTGGCTTTGGTGGCGAGAATGTCCTTGCTCAGCCGCTCGCGCAGGCGGGGCAGGTTCAGGGCGCGGAGGGCGGCCTGGGCGGCGTTGTCGGGGCGCACCACGGTGAGGTTGGGCGTGCCCGAGGGCATGATGACCGACGAGTTCAGGTTCATGGCCAGCTCGGCGTAGTCCTTGTAGGGCGGGCACGAGATAACGGGCACGTTCACGTTGGCCGCCAGCGCGCCGCCGAGGCCGTTGCTCAGGCCGGCTACGGCGATGATGACGCCGGGCTCAATGCTGTTGTTCCAGATGTCGGCCATACCGGCGATGGCTTCGCCGTTTTTGTGGGCCGAGGTCACGCGCAGCTGAGTGAAAACGTCGTAGCCCTCAAACTGCTGGCGGATTTTCTCGCAGTGCTCCTTGTCGGCGGGCGAACCCATCACAATGTTCACCCAGGCATCCTTGAGGAGGCCGGCGGCTACGAGGTTGGCCAGCAGGCGGGCGCGGGCGTCGTGGCGGCCCGAGCCGGGGGCATCATCGGCGGCGGTTTCGGCGGTGGGCAGCGGCTCGCCCACGATGCGCTCGTAGATGTCGAGATAGCGGCGGCTGGCTTCCTGGGCCACTTCTGGGGTGAGGGCGCGGGGATACTGGCCGTCTTTTTTGTTGGCGATGAGCCACTGGCGGACGTACTCCTTGTCCATCTGCTCGGCCGTTTCGGGGTTGCGGGCGTAATCCTCGGCGCTCCAGAAACGCGACGAATCGGGCGTGTGCATCTCGTCAATGAGAATCAGCTGGCCATCGAGCAGGCCAAACTCATACTTGGTATCCACCAGAATAATGCCTTTCTCCTTCAGCAGCTCGGAGCCGACCTGGAACAGGGCCAGCGACTTTTCCTTCATCTGGTCGTAGAGTTCCTTGCTCACCCAGCCCTCGCTCACGAGGTTTTCGGGGGTAATTTCGCGGTCCGATTCCTCCTTGGTGGTCGGCGTCACGATGGGCGCGGGGAACTGCTGGTGCTTGGTCAGGCCATCGGGCACGGTCACGCCCGAGAATGTGCGCTGGCCCTTCTGGTAGCCCCGTAGCATCGAGCCGGTGATGTAGTTCCGCACAATCATCTCCACCTTGATGGGCTCGGCTTCCTTCACCAGCATGGCGTTGGCGTCGACGAGCTTCAGGACGTGGTTGGGGATGATGTGCGCGGTTTTAGCAAACCAGAAGTTGGCCAGGCCATTCAGCACCGCGCCTTTGTGTGGGATGGCCGTTTCGAGCACCGAATCGAAGGCCGAAAGGCGGTCGGTGACGATGATGAGGCGGTCGCCGGAAGGCGCACGCAGGCTGTCGCGGACTTTACCACGGTGGAGCAGGGGGAGTTGGGGCGAAGCGAAGTGGGTGAGCGTGTTCATTAGCTACGTTTCTGAAAGAGGCTAGTGTTGGTTGGCGAATTGCGCGGCCGGAGCCATCGAAGTATTTTTCTGGGCGATGTGCGCCACGATATTCTTAAAAATCTGCAGCCCCTCCCCTTCTTCAGAAGCTTCAGGGTTCTGGCGCCGCCGCCGCGCCCAGTCCGGGTGGTTGTAGGCCGACAAAAACGCCTCCGGGTGCGGCATCAGCCCGAACACCTGGCCCGTCGCATCGGTCAGCCCGGCGCAGTTCAGGGCCGCGCCGTTGGGGTTGAAGGGGTATACGTCGGTGGGCTCGCCGTCGAAGTCGGCGTAAGTCAGGCAATTCAGTCCGGCGGCTTTAATGGCGGCCTGCGTGGCGGCATCCGGAATTACCAACCGGCCTTCGCCGTGGCGCACGGGCACCTCCAGCTTATCTATTCCTTTTAAGAAAGGCGTGTTCGACGCGGGGTTCACGCGGAGCGTTACCCACCGGTCTTCGTAACGGCCGCTGGCATTGTGGGTCAGGGTCACTTCGGGCGTCACGTCGCCGCCCAGGTTGGGCAGCAGGCCCAGCTTCACCAGCACCTGGAAGCCGTTGCAGATGCCCAGCACGAACTTGCCGTTGGCAATAAACTGCTTGATATCGTCGAGCAGCGTGCGGCCGTCGGCGCTGGTCTGGCGGTAGCGCAGCTTGTTGGCCAGCACCACCCCCGAGCCCAAATCATCGCCGAAGGAGAAGCCGCCGGGGAAGTTCAGGAGGTCGAAATCGTGGATGCTTACCTGCCCGTGCAGCACCTGGTTGAGGTGTACGATGGTAGCTTCCGCGCCGGCCAGGTGGTAGGCCGCCGCGAATTCTTCCTCGCAGTTAATGCCGAACCCGGTGAGAATCAGCGCGCGTACCGGCTTGGCCACGGCAGCAAACCCGGCTTGTGCCTCCAATTGAACTTTATATACTCCCGCACCAGGCTCTTGTGCCGGATATGTGGGGTTTTGGACTTTTAGTTTCTCGTTTTGTGCCATTACCGCAGGTCTGAAGCATGAATTTCCGGGGCTACGCCCAGCAGCTGGTTCACCGGCCCGTTGGTCCAGGCGGCGCGCAGGGTGGCGGTGTTGGCGGCCAGCACGGTCTGGCCGGCGTGGCGCACGGTCAGTTGCCCGTCCAGGGTCACGCGGCCGAGGTGGGTAGCGCGGCCTGCCATAATGCTCTCGAAAGCCACCACATCCTCCGGGGCCACCGTAGCCACGAAACGCGAGTGCGACTCTGAAAACAGCTGCGTCGCCAGCGGCAGGCCGTGGGCGGGCAGGTCGATTTCGGCCCCGTAGCCGTAGCCGAAGGTGGTTTCGGCCAGCGCCACGGCCAGGCCGCCGTCGCTCAGGTCGTGGCAGGACTGAATCAAACGCTGGTCGTTGGCTTCGCCGATGAGGATGTACAGCTCCTTGGCTTTGGCGAAGTCCACCTTCGGCACATTGGCTCCCAACTGGCCGTGCAGGGCGTAGAACTCGGAGCCACCTAATTCGTCGTGGGTTTCGCCGAGGAGGTACACCACGTCGTCGGCCTGCTTGAAATCGGAGGTCACGGCGCGGCGCACATCTTCCATCTTGGCCGTCATCGAGTAGAGCACCGTGGGCGGCACCGAAATCTTCACGCCGTCGGCTTTGAAGTCGTTTTTCATCGAGTCCTTGCCGCTGGTGAGCGGGATGCAGTAGGCCGCCGTGGCATCACGCAGGGCTTCGCACATACGCACCAGCTTGGCCAGCTTCTGCTTGCCGTCGGGGTTGCTGAGGGGGTCGTACACCGAATCGGGCACGCAGAAGTTGTCGTTCACCGACCAGAAAATGCCGTCGCCCGGCGTCAGGTTCGGCAGCTTCCCTCCCACCGCAATAATCTGGCGCACTGCCTCGTCAAACGAGCCGGCCGACATATCGTACGCGTCTAAATCGCCGTAGCGCGGGATGATGCCGTTGCTCACCGCCACACCTTCCCAGCTCTCGAAATTGAAGCGCACCACGGCCGCGTCCTGCGGAGCCTGGCCCGTTGCGCCCATCAGCGGCTTCACAATGGTGCGGCCCTTCACCTCGTGGTCGTACTGCCGAATGACCGACTCGCGGGAGCAGATGTTGAGCGAACCCAGCAGCTGTGTCAGCGTCTCGGTGTAGTTTAATGAGGAATGAGGAGTGAGGAATGAAGAATTGACCGCTTTCATGGCTAATTCCTCATTCTTCATTCTTAATTCTTCATTCATCCCCGTCCACTCCGCTTCCAGAATTTTGCGTGGTACGCCCTCGTGCAGGAAGTGCATGTTCAGCCGCGCCACCGGTGCGCCGTCGAAGTGCACGTCCAGGAAACCATCGGCGGTGAAGTGGCCGATATCAGTCAGCTCCACTTCCATTTCCTGGCCCAGCGCCGTGATTTCGGCCATTTTGCCGGGCTCCACCACCAGCGTAAACCGCTCCTGCGACTCGCTCACGAAAATTTCCCAGGGCCGCAGGCCGGGGTACTTCAGCGGTACGCGCTCCAGCTCCACCACCGCGCCGCCGCTGATGCCGGCCAGCTCGCCCACGGAGGACGAGAGGCCGCCCGCGCCGTTGTCGGTGCTGCATTTCAGCAGGCCGCGGCGGGCCGCCAGCAGGAGGAAATCCATCGCCAGCTTTTGGGTGATGGGCGAGCCGATTTGCACGGCCGTGGCGGGCGCGGTTTCATCGAGCTCGATGCTCGAAAACGTCGCGCCGTGGATGCCGTCCTTGCCCACCCGGCCACCGGCCATGATGATGCGGTCGCCGGCATCAATTTTCTTTTCCCACGAGTCCAGCCCGGCAAACTGCATGGGCATCACCGCGCCGGTACCGCAGTACACCAGCGGCTTGCCGGCGTACCGGTCGTCGAACACAATGGCGCCGTTCACGGTGGGCACGCCCGACTTATTGCCGCCGTCCTCGATGCCCTTGCGCACGCCTTCCAGAATGCGGCGCGGGTGCAGCTGCCCGGTCAGCAGCGGCCCGTCATATTCGGGGTTGCCGAAGCACAGCACGTTGGTGTTGAATAGCAGCCGCGCGCCGCCGATGCCAGTGGCCAGTGGGTCGCGGTTGTTGCCCAGAATGCCCGTGATGGCCCCGCCGTAGGGGTCGATGGCGCTAGGCGAGTTGTGCGTTTCCACCTTCCACACAAACAGCGAATCGGCGTTGATGCGCACAGCCCCGGCGTTATCCGAAAACACCTTTACCAGCCAGTCGTTGCCGTTGGCGCGCAACTGGCGGTCTACTTCGGCAGTGGCGTCTTTGATAAAGGTTTTGAAGAGAGAATCAACTTGCTTCGTCTCGCCCGTTGCCAGGTCTTTGTAATTGATGAGAGCAGAGAATTCCTTGTGTTTGCAGTGCTCCGACCAGGTCTGGGCAATGATTTCCAACTCGCAATCCGTGGGGTCGGCGGGTAAGCCGGCGGCCTTCCGCTCCGCCTGCGTTTCGGCGGCGGCGAAGTAGTCGCGCACGGCGCGCATTTCCTCCAGGTTCAGCGCGTAGATGTTTTTCTTCGAAAGCTGCACCAGCTCTGCATCACTAAGTCCGGTCAGGGAAATGACTTCGGTAATGGCTTCGGCGCCGCCGCCGGGGCGCGGCGTGTAGTCGCGGATGCCATCGGCCACGCGGCCCACTTCCAGCCAGTTGATGAGCTTGTTGCCCAGCAATTCCTCCGCGATGCGGCGCAGGTCAACCTCGGGCAGGTCGTTTTCAAGCAGGTAGAGCTTCTTGCTGAAAATGTGCTGGGTGTGCACGTCCAGCGGCTCGTTCAGCAGGTCGGCGAGGGCATTTTGGGCCGAGGTGCCTTCGTCGTCGGTCACGCCGGGGCGGCGGGCTACCAGAATGTAGGTGGCGAAGCCGGGGGCGGCCGTCAGCTCGTTCAGGCGCACGTCGTGCAGCACCGGGTCGGCGAGGCAGCGGGTGGCAAAATCGTGCAGCTGCATGGCCTTCAGCGGGTAGCGCACAGTGTACAGGGCCACACTGCGCACCCGGCCGGTTTGCAGACCAAGGTGGCGGGCGGCGGCTTCGGCCACGCGCTGGCCGTCGCCGTCGTGCTGGCCGGGTTTCAGCGTGAGCTGGATGGTGTGAGTGGTGTTATCGGACATTGATGATATCAGAACGTCAGGAGCAACTTATCTGGAACGTCATGCTTCGACAAGCTCAGCATGACATTCTGTTAAAACGCCTTTTCCGGCCGACTACCGGGCTTCACCACCGGCACCCCGGCGGCGCACAAGGGGCAGCTTTCCGGCGCGTAGGTAGCGGCCTGCACCCGCAGCAGCGCAAAATGGGGGAAATCGAGCCCGCCCGCGCCGCCGGTGCGGTCAATCAGCGAAGCCACGGCCAGCACCTCGGCTCCCAGCGCCCGCAGCACCCGGGCCACTTCGAGGGTGCTTTTGCCGGTCGTCACCACGTCTTCGGCAATGACTACTCTTTCGCCCGGCTCAATGGAAAAACCGCGCCGTAGCGTCATCTGCCCCTCGGCATCGCGCTCCGTGAAGATGCCGGGCACGCCCAGCTGCCGGGCCAGCTCGTAGCCAATCACCACACCTCCCATTGCCGGGCCTACTACCACGTCGGGTTGCAGGCCAGCCGCCTGAATCTGGCCCGCCAGCGCAGCCGCCGCCGGCGCGGCCAGCTCCGGGCGGCGCAGGAAGCGGGCGCATTGCACGTAAGTATCGGAGTGCAGGCCCGACGAGAGCCGGAAGTGCCCGCTCAGCAGGGCATCTTCCTGCCGCAGCTGCTGCTCCAGCAGCTCGGCATCGAGGGCAATGGCGGGGGCGAAGGGTTCGGAGTTTAGCAAAGGGGCCATAATAACTTTGGGGTACTTAAACTTTCGATTTTATGGGCCTTTTCAATATTCTCAACGCCGAAGTAGCCTGCAACCAGTGCTTACACTCTTACACTGACCGAATCCAGTTTAAGTATTCGGCAACCTGGCAGTATGAATATGCGCTTGGCGACGAGTTGCGCTGGGAAGACCCACGTATTAATGCTGGAATAAGGCGGCCAGGTGAAGTTCTGGTCTATGGTATGTCAGAATTAGATGGCTGCCCTAGATGTGGCTTCCAAAATATTACTTCTTACCAAGCCACGCATACTTACTTTGAGGATTCAGTTGAATATGACATCATTGTTATTGACAACATTCTCCACTCGATTCGAACGCTTCAAGATTACAATGTCTATTTAGAAGAAGATGCGCATGGAAACCTCGGCTTTCCCGTTTAGAATTTAGCTACGCTGTCACGGCCCGGAATTCGTTGATTTGTTCTTTCAGCTCGCGGGCGGCGGCTCCGGCATCGGCCGCCTGCCAGAGGCCGCGCGAGGAATTTATCAGCAGGCCGCTGCCGTCGGTGCGCAGGCCGGCGCGCAGCGTGGCCGAGAGGTCGCCGCCCTGCACGCCAATGCCCGGCACCAGGAACCACTGCGTCGGGCAGGCCGCCCGTAGCTTGGCCACAGTGGCCGGCTCGGAGGCCCCCACCACCAGGCCCACGGTCGATTCAGTCATTTCCTCATCCATCAGTTTGGCCAGGCGGGCCGCCCAGTCGCTAATGGAGCCGCCCCGGGTCATGGCTGCGTCCTGGAGGCCGTGCTGGGGTTTGTTGGAAGTTTTGGCCAGCGAAAACACCAGCTTCCCGGGCCGGGCGAAGGGCCGGATGGTGTCGTCGCCCATGTAGGGGTTCATGGTCACGCCGTCGGCCCCCACAATGTCATAGGTAAAGCGGGCGTACTGCTCGGCGGTGTTGGCGATGTCGCCAAACTTGCCGTCCAGAATCACCGGAATGTCTTTGGGAATATCGCGCACTGTTTGTTGGAGCAGGGCCACTCCGTTTTCACGGCTCAGAAAGAAAGCGAGGTTGGGTTTGAAAGCGGCCGCGTAGGGAGCCGCTTCGGCAATAACTTCTTGCAGCCGGCGGGCCACGGTGGCATCGTCGCCGGTGGGGTCGAGGCCCACGCAAAGCAGGGAATTGGCGGCTTGAACGCGGGTGAGGAGCTTTTGCATGGGGGTGGGAATTTGAGTTAAGAGTTAGAAGTTAAGAGTTAAAAATTGAGGGTTAAAGATTTAGAATGAGTCGACTGGCAACTCTTAACTCTCAACTCCTAACTTTTAACTCTCCTTCAAGCGCCACTTCGGAGGCCAGCCGTGCCGACAGGCCCGGCGAGAGCCATTCGCCGCTCGCCACCTGCACGGCCTGGGCACCCACCCGAAGGTAGTCCTGCAC
>JALYUI010000223.1 GCA_030853845.1 Bacteroidota bacterium
GGCCGCAGTAGCCGGCAACGGTAACAACCTCGCCGTAATGGGTGCTTGTATTGGTGCTGGCCTGGTGGCCCTGGGTGCTGGTGTTGGTATCGGTCGTATCGGTGGCTCGGCCATGGATGCTATCGGCCGCCAGCCCGATGCTTCGGGTAAAATCCAGACGGTGATGCTGATTGCCGCCGCTCTGATTGAAGGTCTGGCCCTGTTCGCAGTGGTCGTTTGCCTGCTGGTGAGCTTCAAACTGTAGAAGTAGCCGCTACGAGTTCGGCAGCCCGCCGGCGCGTCCGCCCCTCGCGGCGCGGGGCGGGCTGCTTTTCTTATCTGGTAATCGGTATTGGGTAGTCAGTAGTCAGAAGCTACGCCCCATCCGACTACTGACTACCTACTACTGAATACAAAAAACCGGTATGGACTTAATCACCCCCCAATTGGGCCTGCTGTTCTGGCAGACGGTCCTGTTCTTACTCCTCCTCTTCATCCTCACCAAGTTCGCCTGGAAGCCCATTATGAGCGGCCTGCGCGAGCGCGAGGATAGCATCGAGAGCGCCCTGCGCATGGCCGACCAGGCCAAAATCGAGATGCAGCAGCTAAAAGCCGGCAACGAAAAGCTGCTCGCCGACGCCCGCCAGGAGCGCGACCGCATGATGCAGGAAGCTACCGTCATGGTGAACCAGTTCCGCGAAACGGAAAAGGCCAAAGCCGTGGAAGAAGCCAACCGCATCACCCAGCAAGCCCGCGAAGCTATCCAGACTGAGAAGAACGCCGCCCTGGCCGAGGTGAAAAACACCGCCGCCCAGCTGTCGCTCAACATCGCCGAGCGCATTCTGCGCCGCGAGTTGGCCGACCCGGCCGCTCAAACCCAGCTGGTGGATTCGTATTTGAAAGACGTAAAACTGAATTAACGGTTAATGATTAATGGTAAACGGTTAGTGGTTTTCCGCTGGCAGTTACGCCTTTAGAATATTAATCAATAACCATTAACCGTTAACCACTACTAATATGGCTGACCAACGAGTAGCGGCCCGCTACGCCAAGTCGCTCCTCGACTTGGGCAAGGAGATGGGCACCCTGAGCGCGGTGAAAGACGACATGGACTTGCTGAGCAAGACCGTGGCCGATAGCCGCGAGCTGCGTCTGCTGCTGCGCAACCCGATTGTGAAGCACGACAAGAAGCTGGCTATCCTCACCGCCATTTTCAAGGGCAAGGTGTCGGACATGACCATGCGCTTCTTCACCATCCTCACCGAGAAAAACCGGGAGTCGGCCATCGAAGGCATCGGCCCCGAGTTCACGGCGCAGTATAACGTGATGCAGGGCATTCAGTCGGCCGAAGTGACTTCGGCCACGCCGCTGTCGCCCGCTGCCCGCGCCGAAATGCAGGCGCTGGTGAGCAAGCAAACCGGCCACGCCCAGGTGGAGCTCACCGAAAAGGTGGACCCCGAGCTCATCGGCGGCTTCGTGCTGCGGGTCGGCGACAACCAGATTGACGACTCCGTGCGCACCAGCCTCCGGCGGATGCGCACGTCGTTGCAGGAAAATTCTTACCAACAACAACTGTAGGGTGCGGGGCTTGCCCCCGCCCGGCCGATTGAACGACCCGGCAGAGCGTCGTTTATAAATAACCGTCTCACGACGGGCGGGGGCGAGCCCTACTGGGTACGACCCCACCCCTACAACCCTAATACCAATGGCAGAAGTACGTCCGGATGAAGTCTCCGCAATCCTGCGGCAGCAACTGTCCAATTTCAAGTCCGAAGCCGAGCTGGAAGAAGTCGGCACCGTATTGCAGGTCGGCGACGGCGTGGCCCGTATCTACGGCCTCAGCAAAGCCCAGGCCGGCGAGCTCATTGAGTTCGAAAACGGCCTGCAAGCTCTGGTGCTGAACCTGGAAGAAGACAACGTGGGTGCCGTAATGCTGGGCGACTACTCGGAAATCCGGGAAGGCTCCACGGTGAAGCGCACCAAGAAAATTGCCTCCATCAAGGTGGGCGAGGGCATTGTGGGCCGCGTGGTGAACACCCTGGGCCAGCCCATCGACGGCCGCGGCCCGATAGTGGGCCAGACCTACGAAATGCCCTTGGAGCGCAAGGCCCCCGGCGTGATTTTCCGCCAGCCCGTAACCGAGCCGCTGC
>JALYUI010000232.1 GCA_030853845.1 Bacteroidota bacterium
CCTGCGCACAGCGCTGGACCTGAGCGGCCTGCGCCCCGGCATTTATTTGGTGCAGGCCGAGGGGCCGGCCGGCCGCGCCACGCGCCGGCTCGTGGTGGAGTAAGGGGCCGGCAGGGACAAGTAGAACGTCATGCTGAGCTTGTCGAAGCATCTCTACCGCAGTAGTAATCAATTTTACTTGCGGTAGAGATGCTTCAGTAAGTTCAGCATGACGGCCTTTTTTGACCGCCTCTTTTGGCACCTGTTACCTTTGTTACGCGACTTGCTTCCCTGCCTGCCTACCCCGTCCATTCATGTTCAAATCCTCCTCCGACAAAGCCCCTAAGCAGTACACGCCCGGCGAGGCGCTGCAAAAAATTGCCGCCTTCTGCGCCTACCAGGAGCGCAACCAGAAAGAGGTGGAGCAGAAGCTGAAATCCTACGGCCTCGACGAGGATGAGGCTGGCGAAATCATCATCCGCCTCAGCCGGGAGAAGCTGCTCGACGAGCAGCGCTTTGCCCAGTCTTTCGTGCGGGGGCACTATCGCCAGAAGAAGTGGGGCCGCCGCCGCATCGTACAGGAACTCAAGCAAAAGGGCATCAGCGAATACTGCATCAAAGCCGGCCTGAAGGAGATTGACGGCGACGAGTACTACCAGAACCTGGTCGACCTCGCCGAAAAGAAAGACCGCCAGGAAAAGGAAACCAACCTCCACAAGCGCCGCCAGAAAATCGCGCAGTTCCTGTTCGGCAAAGGCTACGAGCAGGATTTGATTAAAATAGCGCTCGATGACTTGGGAAAGGTGCCGGAAGACGACGAGTAGCACGCAGCCTTTGCTGCGTCATGTTGAACGATTTCCGGCGTCTGGGGCCTGTTTATCGAAAATCGTTCAGCGTGACGCAGCAAAGGCTGCGTGCTACGGCACGGGTGGCGGGCTACTGCTTCGGCCCCACTTTCGGCATCGTCAGTTGCTGCACCAGCACCACGCGGCGGCCGGTGAGGGTGCGCAGCATGGGCAGCAGAATCTGCTCGGCGTTGCGCTGGGTCTGGGCCAGGATGCCGGACTGGAGGGCGGCGTTGCGCACCTGCACTTCGGCGTATTTGTAGCCTTGGTCCACGAGGTCGGCATCCTGAAAAAAGCCGTTTTCGGTGCTGAAAACGCGACTCTGGTCGTGTTTTATCTGGAAGGAGCACAGCTCGGGCGCGGGCAGGGCCACCCGCACCAGGGAGTCGCCTTCAAATACGACATCCTGGGGGCGGATTTTGCGCAAGTCGAGGCAGCCCACGGCCTCGCCCCCCACCACCAGGGCTACTTTGGCATCGGGCAGCAGCGGGTAGCGGCTGGCTCGGCGGTACTCCACAATATCCTTGAACTTGTAGCGCACCAGCTCCAGCTTGCCCAGGGCCTCCACCTGCGTGAGCACGGTGTTGTGCGTGACGGTGACTTTGGGCTCGGTATTGAGCGGGTTGAGGTCGGCGAGAGTAGGGCCGATTTTGCGCCACAGAAACCACCCCAGCGTCAGGAGAAACAACAGCGGCAGCAGGCGGCGAACGAGGCGGACTAGATTCATATTGGGTAGATACGCAGGCCAGGCCGTGAAGTAGCGCGGAGGATAAGGAAAGGACGTTATGCCTCCGCTGCGCTCGGCATAACGTCCTAACGGGAATCGCATGCCCTAGCTTTGCGCCCGCATGGCCCTCCCCTCTTCCATTCGCGCGCTGGCCGGCCGGCTCTGGCCCCACCACCGGGCGCTGCTGGCGGGGCTGTGGGTGCTGGTGCAGCTCTACTTCTGGCACAAATTCCACGGCCCCCACTTCGTCAACGACAGTGCCCGCTATCTTGAATATGCCCGCAACATTGCCGAGCGCGGCTATTTCGAGCCGGGCCACAACCTGCGTTACGTACTCTATCCGCTGTTTCAGAGCGGCTGGCTGCGGCTGGGCCTGGGCTGGCCGGGCATAGTGGTCGGGCAAATGGCGGTATCGGCGCTGGCCACGCGGGCCATTTACCGGGGCACGCGGCGGCTGGCTGGCGGGGTCAGCGGCGCGGCGGCCCTGGCCACGCTGGCCTTCATCGCCTGGCCCGACATCCAGCAGTTCAACGTTTTCCTGCTCACCGAGTCGTTGTTTATCAGCCTGGTAGCGCTGGCGTTCGGGGCGTTCACGCGGGTGCGCGCCGGCCGGCCCGCCAACTGGGCCGTGCTGCTGCTGGTGCTGGCCCTCGCCACGCTGGCCCGGCCCAACGGCTTCCTGGTGGCGCTGGCCGCCGCCCTGGCCGGCCT
>JALYUI010000425.1 GCA_030853845.1 Bacteroidota bacterium
TTGAAAGAGCAGGTCTTAGTATTAGGGCTTAATCCGTCGTACAATGCAAAACACCGCTCCTGGACTTCTTACAAGCCGGATTACGATAGCAAGGGTTATTTCAATAGAATGGGGAATTTTATGCGTCAGGCTGGCGCCAAATATGATGCGCTACTTCAGCAGATGCCCATAGATTCTTATGGACAGTTGTTCTTTTCCGACAAGTTGGAATGGTATCATCTGGACCTGCTTTACATGCGGACTACCAGCCAGCAGCAATTGCAGAAGGATTTGTGGGCTACTCCAGAGGCAGCAGGTTTCTGTTGGGAACAATTACAAATCACCAAGAAACTAATTGCCCTTTTGCGTCCGACGATGCTAGTTGTAGCAAACAGATTTGGTCAAACACTCACTGGTTTCGACCTCGATAAAAAAACGGGTGGTAATGAATGGATGGGCCTACAGTTCTCTGATGAGGCAGACGAATTTGGGATGTATCGAATTACAGACAGTACCACGGCAGGCAAACTGGACCCAGACGGAGCTTTAGGATTGACTGGAACGCCCGTGCTTTTCACCGGCTCGTTTGCTGGTACTAACCCCCGGTCAATGACAAAAGATGATTCTTTAACTACAAAAATGGCATCTGCATATATTCGCGGCGGAAATGCTCATGTCGAACGTTGGCACATGAATGGTCCCGAATATTGAGTACTAATTATCCGATTCTCCGCCCTCCAACGGCTCCCGACACGGCCCGTCGCGGCGGTGGCGTGGGGAATCAGGGACCCACGCTGGCGTTGGAGAGAATCACCAGCCGCAGCAAGTACGGCCGGGGTGGGCGGGGTTTTTGGATTTCGTGATTTTAAAACTGCTGTTGAAGTTAATATTTTGGTTGTGCCTAATCCCGTTTTCTGGATTTATTCAGTCTTATTAACTTCCTGCTTTTCTACTGCGTAATGTGTAAATCTTGCCTGTTCACGCACTTTTAACGCAGTTCGCCCTTGAAAATGAAAAATATCCGATACCAAGCATTTCTTTCAGGAATTTTGACTCTGCTCTTGCTCTGCCATCAACCCATCTGGGCACAATCAGTACCGCAGAATTCAACGGTGCCGGTGGACATTGAGGTGCCGTTTGCGCCAATTCCGGTCCAAGCGCTGGACAAATCGAATCTGGTCTACGAACTGCACATCACCAATTTTAGCGGAACCCCGTTGGCCCTGACGGGCGTCGACGTGCTCACCGACGATGCGCGGGTGACGACGCTGGCCAGCTACCGGGGCGATGAAGTGCTCAAACGAATAGCGGTACTGAATTTCACGGCGACCAAACAAGGGAAGAACGTCCTCAGCGGTGGGCAGCGGGCCGTAATATTTATGCTGGTGAGCGTGGCTTCGACGGATGTGCCGACGGGCTTGCGGCACCACTTCATCTTTACCTCCGTCGATTCGGTAAAACAGGAGCAAGCCGTTGATGGCGGGCGCGTGGCCGTAGCGCGGGCGGTTCCGCTAGCGGTAGGACCACCTGTGCGCGGCCGGTGGCTGGCGGGCAACGGCCTGTCCAACGATACCGGGCATCGCCAGTCCATTAAAGCGGTGAATGGGCAGGCCTGTATTGCCCAACGCTTCGCGACCGACTGGGTGAAGCTGGGCGACGATGGGCTGCTGGCTCGCAACGGCGATATGTCGCAAAACACCAATTATTACGGCTACGGTGCCGAAGTGCTGGCCGTGGCTGCCGGCACGGTAGTGGCGGTGCAGGACGGGCTGGCCGAAAACGTTCCGCAGACGAAAAAGTGGGCCGTACCCATCACGCTCGAAACCATTGCCGGCAATTACGTACTGCTGGACTTGGGCACGGGCCACTTTGCGCTCTTTGCTCACTTGCAGCCGCAAAGCCTGAAAGTCAAAGTCGGTGACAGAGTGAAATTCGGCCAAGTGCTTGGCTTGGTGGGCAATTCGGGAAAATCGGAATTGCCGCACCTGCATTTCCAGCTAGTAAATG
Organism: Bacteroidota bacterium; assembly: GCA_030853845.1. GTDB lineage: Bacteria > Bacteroidota > Bacteroidia > Cytophagales > Hymenobacteraceae > Hymenobacter. The sequence continues at coordinate 1,987 of JALYUI010000425.1, forward strand.
CGGCCTCACCGCTGGGGGCCGAGGGAATACCTTATGTACTGAAGTCCTTTCTGATGCAAGGAACCATAAAATCGACCGCTGAGATAGTCAAAGG
>JALYUI010000254.1 GCA_030853845.1 Bacteroidota bacterium
CCGCCGCCCTGGCCGGCCTCGATGCCCTGCGCCGCCGGCCCGACCGCCGGGCCTGGCGGGCGGCGCTGCTGGCCCTGCTGCTGCTAGCGCCGCTGCTCTGGGTGGCCCTCAATCATCAGCTCGCTACCTTTTATCTGATGGATACCTACCAGCGCGGCGAGCTGATTTTCCGCTACCAGCTGTGGGCCGTGCACCAAACCGCCCCGCTCACTATGCCGCCGCCCGGCACCGGGCCGGCGGCGCGGGTGCTCTACTTCGGCTGGCACAACCCGGTTTACCTGGGCCGGCTGATGCTGGGCAAGCTGTTCGTGTTTATCAGCTACCTCAAGCCCCACTACTCGCTGGCACACCGGGTGCTGGGCGTGCTGGTGCTGTGGCCGGCCTACTGGCTAGCGGCACACGGGGCACGGGCTGAAGCGGTGTGGCGGCCCGCGCGGGTGTTTCTGGCGGGCATCTTCCTGCTGCAAACGGCCATCATTATGCTCACCGTCGACGATTGGGACGTGCGCTTTCTGGCCCCGGTGCTGCCAGTGGTGTTCGTGCTGGCCGCCCTGGAATTGGCTGGCGTTGCTGGCGCTGCTGGCCGCCGTTTAGCGCGCAGCGCCTAACTGCTGGCCAGCAGCGCAGCAGCGGCGCGTCAAACTGTTTCGCTCATTTTTCGAACCGCTGGTGCCAGCCGGCCCACGCCTGCTGCCCGCCGGTATGAATGGCCACTACCGTGCTGCCCGGCCGGAAGTAGCCCTGCCCAACCAGCGCGAGCATGCCCCAGAGTAGCTTGCCAGTGTAAATGGGGTCGAGCAACACGCCGTGCCGCTGCCGGAACTGCTCGATAAACGCCAGCAGCTCGGCCGAATATTTCGCGTAGCCGCCCAGGTGGAAATCTGTGTGCAGCGAGTAGCTGGCGTACGTCCGGCCGGTGGCGGCCTGCGTCAGCGCATCGATATCGTCGCGTAGGAAGCCGCCGTTTTTCAGCGCCGTTACGCCCACCGCATGTTCGTTGCCGGTGAGGCCGGTCACAATTCCGGCCAGAGTGCCGCCCGTGCCCACGGCCACGGCCAGCGCATCGAACGGCATCTGCTGCCGGATTTCGGCCACCATTTCGGCGCAGCCCGGTAGGGCCAGCGCGTTGGTGCCACCCTCGGGCAGCACGTAGGCCGGGCCGAAGCGGGCCAGCAATTCCGCCACAAATTCCGGCTCGGCCCGGCGGCGGTAGTCGCTGCGGTTGAGGTAGTGCAGGGCCATGCCCTCGGCCGCCGCCCGGGCCAGGGTGGGGTTGAGCGGAGTACCGGCGGCCGGCTCGTCGCCCCGAATCAGGCCAATGGTACGGAAGCCGTACAGCCGGCCGGCCGTAGCCACGGCGGCAATGTGGTTGGAATACGCCCCGCCGAAGGTGAGCAGCGCCTCGTGCCCCTGCTGCCGGGCAGCTTGCAGGTTATACTTCAGCTTGCGGGCCTTGTTGCCGGGCAGGTCAGGGTGGGCCAGGTCGTCGCGCCACAGCAGCAGGCGCACGCCGTGGGCCGTAGCGAGGGGCTCTGGGAGTGGCTGGAGTAGCATAATGTAACCTGTAGCGTGGACTCTGCGAGTCCGCGCGTGGGCCGGTTGTTCGGCAGTCGTTCAGACGCGCAGACTTGCAGAGTCCACGCTACAGGTTACGCCAGCGCGGGCATATCCGGCAGCTCGTCGCCACTGCGCTCGCGGCGGCGCACCCAGTACACCACCGCGCCTACCAGCACCAGCAGCAGCACCACGCTCGCGGCTAGCGACACGGTGTTGCCCAAGGCGTAAGCTTTCGGTACAAACCTGAACTCGATGGTGTGCGCGCCAGCCGGCACCGGCAGGGCCCGCAGCACGTAGTCGACGCGGAAGTGCGGCACGGGCTTACCGTCGAGGTAAGCCTGCCAGCCGTCGGCGTAATAGATTTCGGAGAACACCACTAAGCCGTCGTGGGCTGCGTTGGCGCGGTATTTCAGCTCGTCGGGGCTGTAGCCGGTGAGGGCAATGCTGGAGCCGGCCATGTCGTAGGTGGCGGCTTTTTGCTGCGGAAACTTGCTGGCATCCACCACGGCCTCGGTGGCGGGGCTCAAGGTGTTGAGGGCGGCCATCTCGGCGTCGGGGCTGGCCACGGTTTTGAGCGTGCTCACGAACCAGGCGTTGCCCAGCGCGCCGGGGTTGCGCTGCACCGGCTGCTTGGCATCGCCGGTGATGAGGTAGCGCATATTCAGCATGTTGAGCACCTGCTGGTTATTGGTCGAAATCTGGCGCTCAATCAGGTCCTGGTAGCGGCGCAGCTTGGCCCCGTGGTAGCCCCCGATACTTTTGTGGAAGTACGAAGTCTGGGCTTCGTTAAACGGGTTCTGCACGTTGAGCACGCGGTAGCTCAGGTCCTTGTCCTGCAATATCAGCTGGTCGGCGGCGCTGGGCTGGAACTCTTGGGCGATGGTCTGGCTCTGGAACTTGTTTTCGCCGAGGTAGCGCTTGTCCACGCCCCACAGGTCAACCAGCACCAGCAGCACCATAATGCTGGCGGCCGGCCCCACTTTCAACTTCCCTTTCAAATGGAAGTATAGTACACCGAGCGCCGCGCCGATGAAGAGCAGCCCGCGCCACACGTCGTTGCGGAGCAGGTCGGCGCGGTCGGCGCGCAGGGCGCTCAGCAGCTCGGGCGTGAAGCCCTGCTTGGTCAGCTCGCCATCAATCGGGGCGGCAAAGTCGAAGCTGAAGCTAGCCAGCCAGGCCAGGGCGCACAGCCCGGCCGTGATGGCTCCGGCGTAGAGCACCTTTTGAATTAAAAATTGAGAATTAAAAATTAAAAATTGCTCGTTACCACTTGCCTGTCCGGGAGCTACAACTACCTGGTCATTCTTCATTTTTAATTCTTCATTTTTAATTCCCCTGCCAAACACCCGGCTCAGGGCCAGCGCGCCCAGAATGGGCATGGCCAGCTGCGCGATAACCAGCGCCATGCTCACGGCGCGGAACTTGTTGTAGCCCGGCAGCAGGTCGAAAATCAGGTAGTTGAAGGTCTCGAAGTTCTTGCCCCAGGCCAGCAGAATGCTCAGCACCGTGCCCGCCAGCAGCCAGTAGCGGGTGCGCTTCTCCACCACAAACAGCCCTAGAATAAACAGGAAGCACACCACCGCGCCCATATACACCGGGCCGGCCGTGTAGCTCTGCTGCCCCCAGTAGGTGGGCATAGCCGCCAGATACTCCGACGGCAGGCCGGCCTTCGCTAAGTTCGAGCTGCCACTCAGTGGCATCGAGCTGGCCCCGCCGTAGAAGTTGGGAATGAGCAGCGTGATGGTTTCGCCTATGCCGTAGCTGTACTGGAAAGCATAGTCGCGGTCCACGCCCGTGCTTTCGTCGTCGGCTTTCGGCGCGGGGGCCTGGCCGGGGGCCGTGGGCGCAGCTGATTTCAACTCGCTCGGGCCGCGGTTGCTGTACTTGCTGTACTGCGCCGTGGTATAGAGGCGGCCGAAGCTCACGCCTACCGCCAGCGCCGCGCCCAGACCCAGCAGCGCCGTGCGCCTGGCAAACTCGGGCAGCCGGCCGGCACGGGCCGCCGCCACCAGCTCAACCACCACGAAAATGGCCGCCAGCAGCAGCAGGTAGTAGGTGATTTGCAGGTGGTTGACGTGGATATTTAGCGTGAGGCCCACGGCGAACAGGGCCGCGCCCAGCCACATATCGCGGCGGTACGTGACCAGCAGGCCGCCCAGCACCAGCGGCGCGTAGGCCAGGGCCATGCTCTTGGTGTTGTGGCCGGCGGCCAGAATGGCGAGGTTGTAGCTCGAAAAGCCCAGCGCCACCGCGCCCGCCACCGCCACCAGCGGCCGCAGCCCCACCGCCACCAGCAAAATGTAGCCGCACAGCAGCGCCAGAAACAGGTTGGCTACCACGGCCGGCAACCCCAGCGTCAGGGCCTTCTGCAAGTACCCCGACCAGTCGCCCGGAAAGTGCAGGCTAATGAGGTAAGTGGGCATACCCGAGAACATGGAGTTGGTCCAGAGGGCCTCCTTGCCCATCACGGCCGCGTACTGCTGGGCCTCGTGCGCGCCGCCCTGAAACTGGGTGATGTCGTGCTGGGCCAGGGTTTTGCCATCGAACACGATGGGTGCGAAATACACGCAGGCCAGCAGCACGAAAAACAGCACCGCCAGCACGTGCGGCAAGGCCCGCTGCCACAGCGGCACGGGCGAAACAGAAGAAACCGGAGCAACAGCAGCCATCAGGGCAATTCGGGGAAAATGAAAATGGCCCCGAAGGTACAGTACAACCGCGCGAAGCGGCTGCTAATGGCCTCGCTGCGCTTTATAATGAGTGTCATGCTGAACGCAGTGAAGCATCGCTACCACAGCAGTAAATGACTTTACTATTGCGGCAGCGATGCTTCACTGCGTTCAGCACAACGTGCTTACCCCTACTTAACTTCTTCAAAATCAACATACTCGCCACCCTTGAACCCATTTGGCCGCCCCGCCTCCGCCGTGGGCGGCACGTAGTCGACGTGCACCTCGCCGGGGCGGCTGCGGGGGCCGGCGGGCGGAGCCTGGGGCGGCACCGCGAAGCCGCCGCTACGCATCTGCTTGCGCACGAAGCTGCCCAGAGCCACGCGCAGCACGATGGGCAGCACGTAGCGCACGGCGAAGAAAATCAGAATAAGGATGAGCCAGAATTTCATATAATCGGAAAACGTAAACGCCGCCGCAAAGTACGGCCAACCCCTGCTGACGGCCGGAAGCCCGCATTGTTTTAACCCAACAACCAGCGGCCGGCCAGCGTTTCCGCCGGCCGAAATCGAACGCAGCTATTGAGCTGAATTTAACTTTTTACCGGGAGCGGTTGCGCGGCTTCCGGGCGGCTGCCTATCTTTGCAGCCCCTTCCAAAACCGTTGGTGGGGAAAAAGCCGATTTAGCTCAGTTGGTAGAGCAGCTCATTCGTAATGAGCAGGTCGTTGGTTCGAGTCCAATAATCGGCTCACATAATAACACCCGGAGCACCCGGAAAACCGCCTCTCACGTCGTGAAGGCCGTTTTCCGGGTTTTTTGCGTCTGGGGGTTTCGGTCCTCCACGACGCGAAATCGGGGGGGGCGACGCGAGTAGCGATACCCTTTGCGCTACCTCGCCAGGAACCGCTAAACGAGTGATTTCGCCGGTTCGGGCGTGGCCAGCTGGCCTTCTTCGGGATGCTGCTCGAAAAACTCGTCGCACCAGCGGCACACGTTCTGCAATTCCTCGCCCCGGGCCAGGGCGTGGGCCTCGGTCACGCCGATTGACTCGCCCATTTTCCACGGAGCGCCTTGGTTGAGGGCCTGCATAATTTTGGATTTAGAGGCGCGCAGCAGCACGTCGGCCACTTTTTCGGTGCGGGCATCGCCGAGGGGGAATTTAGTGCCGGGGCAGCAGGGGTTGATTTTCCAGAGCTGGATGCTGATTTCCTGGGGCAAGTCGGTGCCGCCCAGGAAGCCTTTCGCGCCCGAGAGGATGGCGCAAAAGTTATGGCTGGGGTCGCGCAGCCAGATGTCTTTTTCGAGGGCGCGCCCCCTGGCCCAGTTGCCGCCCAGCCACATGTCTTCGGTGGCCCCCCAGTAGCCCCAGCTCAGGCGGTGGCCTTCCACGAGCAGGTGGTCTTTTTCGATGAGCGGGTCATGGTCGTCGCCATTCACACCCCGGCTTTCGAAGAGGTCGGCCAGGGTCATCAGGCGGGAGCCGGCCATTTTGTGGTAGCGGTCGATGCTGGCAATGTCGAAGCGGGTAACGCCTTTAGCAATCAGCAAATCGAGGATTTCGGGGGTGAGCAGGTCGCCGTTGGTTTGCAGCATCACCTGGGTGCGGCCCTGGTATTTCTCCTGAATGGAATCGAGGATGAGGTAGAGCTTGGCGCGGTCGGCAATGGGCTCGCCGCCGGAGAGGATGAGCCGGTCGATGCTATCGGGCAGGTTGCGCACAATGCGCAGGCAGTCCTGCGCGCTGATGCGGGTGCCTTGCGGGCCGGAGCTGTTGTAGCAGTGGTCGCACTTGTCGTTGCAGAGCTGGGTGAACACCCAGTAGACGGACTCGCAGTGGTTGAAATCGGTTTTCATAAATTGGGCTTATCTGAACGTCATGCTGAGCGCAGCCGAAGCATCTCGCGTGTGGTAGTAATCAATACCGCTGCAACTATTGAGTTAGCAATGCACGCGAGATGCTTCGGCTACGCTCAGCATGACGTTCAGATAAGCATAATCCATGAAAACCGATTTCAACCACTGCGAGTCCGTCTACTGGGTGTTCACCCAGCTCTGCA
>JALYUI010000265.1 GCA_030853845.1 Bacteroidota bacterium
GTATGCGTCGGCCCGCCCGCTTCGAAAGACAGTTACCTTCGCGGCGATAAAATTATCGAAGTCTGCCAGGAATTGGGCGTTGATGCCATTCACCCCGGCTACGGCTTCCTGTCTGAGAATGCCGGCTTTGCCCGCGCTGTCCGCGAGGCCGGCCTGATTTTCGTTGGTCCCAGTCCCGAGGCCATGGAAATCATGGGCGACAAGCTCTCGGCCAAGCAGGCGGTGAAAGCTTATAATATCCCGCTGGTGCCTGGCACCGATGAGGCCATTTCCGATGTGCCCGCCGCCAAGCGCATCGCCGAGGAAGTCGGTTTCCCAATTTTGATAAAGGCGTCGGCCGGGGGCGGCGGCAAAGGCATGCGCATCGTGAATAATGCAGGCGAGTTCGAGGAGCAGATGCAACTGGCCATCAACGAGGCCGTGTCGGCGTTCGGCGACGGAGCCGTGTTCATCGAGAAGTTCGTGACCGGGCCACGCCACATCGAAATTCAGGTACTTGGCGACGAGCATGGCCACATCGTGCACCTGTTCGAGCGCGAGTGCAGCATTCAGCGCCGCCACCAGAAGGTAATTGAGGAAGCGCCCTCGTCGGTGCTCACGCCCGAGCTGCGCGCCGAAATGGGCCGCTGCGCTGTTGATGTGGCCCACGCCTGCAACTACGCGGGGGCCGGCACGGTGGAGTTTCTGCTCGACGATAAGCGCAACTTCTACTTCCTGGAAATGAACACCCGCCTGCAGGTCGAGCATCCTGTCACGGAGCTAATCACCGGCCTCGACCTAGTGAAAGAACAAATAAAAGTGGCCCAGGGCGAGCCCCTGGCCTTTACGCAGGACGACCTGACGATTACCGGCCACGCCCTGGAGCTGCGCGTTTACGCCGAAGACCCGCAGAACAATTTCCTGCCCGACATCGGCACCCTGACCACCTATGTACGTCCCCAGGGTCCCGGCGTGCGCGTCGACGACGGCTTCGAGCAGGGCATGGACATCCCGATTTATTACGACCCGATGATTGCCAAGCTCGTCACCTTCGGGGCCGACCGCGCCGAGGCCATTGCCCGCATGCTGCGCGGCATCGAGGAATATAAAATCACCGGCATCGAAACCACGCTGCCCTTCGGCGCCTACGTCATGCGCCACCCCGCCTTCGTGAGCGGCGACTTCGATACCAACTTCATCAAAGACCACTTCTCCCCTGCCGACCTGGCCCCCACCACCCCCGATGAGGCCACGGCCAAAGTAGCCGCCGCGCTCGGCGCGCTACTGCTGGAAACCCGGAAACCCAAAGCGGCAGCCTCAACTGGCGAAACGGCCGGGGCCACGGCGTCAGGGTGGCGGCGGAATAGGCTGGGCGTACGGTAAGAAAAACTGATGCTCACTTCTTAACTTATTTGATTAGCAAATTTCAAAACCTTGATTAATTGTTCTATGCGTCCAGAGCATAGATGGCAGCGGGGAGTCGTTCTAAAAGTGGTTTGTACTATGGATTTTATTATTTCCTGAAAACCACCCCTCTTCGAGCGCTAATGCTTTTCACCTTTTACCAAGGTGTCAATTGATTATTTGAAAGAAACCTGGTGGACGCAAAGCTTGCCTCTTCCAGCCGTTAAACGCCTGTTTTCAGGGTAATTTGACGGTGGGCGGGAAAAGTCCTGCCCTCTATTTCGCTAGTTCGAGCGCATGGAAGTTCAGGGGGATTGTACCGGAAGACAACCCCAATGGCGATTTCCTCGAAAAAGTCTTTCCTGCTTATTCGTCCGCAATTATTTCACTTATGAAAAAGACGCTTGTTCTCGGGGCCTCCGATAACCCGGCCCGCTACTCCTTCCGCGCTGCCAATATGCTGAAACAGCACGGCCACGAGGTGGTCCCGGTGGGCATCCGACAGGGCCAGGTTGCAGGCCAGTCCATTCATACCGACCGCCCGCCGGCGACTGATATCGATACCGTGACGCTCTATGTTGGCCCCCGCAATCAGCCCGATTGGTATGATTACATCCTAAGCCTGAAGCCCAGGCGGATTCTCTTCAACCCCGGCACCGAAAACCCCGAGCTGGAGCGACTGGCCCGGCAGCAGGGCATCGAAACTGAAGAAGCCTGCACGCTGGTTCTGCTTTCCATCGGGCAATACTAGCCGCCGTCCACACCTGCGATATTCCGCGCCGGGCAGCCGTTTTCGCAACGGCTGCCCGTTTTTTTGTCGATTAATCATGGTCGGATTCTGCATGTTTCACGCCTTCGAAACGGCCCTGATTCTCACTTCAAACAAGGTTCCGACCAACGCTGCCAGCCGTAAAAGTGCCTGAATCAACAATTAAAGCGCGGCCCGGCAACGGGCCGGCGCGTATCACACCCATATGAAATCCTTCACGCTTGCCGCCCTGGCCCTGTTTGCCGCTACCTCGGCCCTGGGACAGAATACCATGCCGGGCATGGCCATGCCCATGCCGCCGGCCAAGCCCCAACCTACCACCGCGCAGCCCCTGCCAGAGCGGTCGGAAGCTCAAACTCCGCCGCCGGCCCCGGTCCCGGCCGCTCCCGTTGCCGGGCGGTCGATGCCCGATGGCTCCGCTCTACCAGGGGCGGGCATGCCCCGTATGGCCCGCGACAGCAGCGACGGCATGATGATGAGTATGCGCAACTCTTTCTCCAAAAACCTGCCCATGTCGCGCCAGGGCTCGGGCACCAGCTGGCACCCCGACAGCTCGCCCATGTACATGCAGATGCAGCAGCGCGGTGGCTGGGATATGATGCTGATGTACTCGGTTTTTCTGCGCTACACCCGCCAGAACTTCAACCACGGCGACCTGCGCGGCGATGCCAACCTGCGCGCCAACTCCTACCTGATGGGCATGGCCAACCACCTGGTGGGCCAGCGCGGGCTGTTCAGCATCCAGGCCATGCTCTCGGCCGACCCCGTGACGGTGGGCGGCGCGGGCTACCCATTGCTGTTCCAGACCGGCGAGTCGTGGCAGGGCCGGAAGCTGCACGACCACCAGCATCCGCACGATTTGGTGAGTGCCCTGGCCGTGGCCTACACCTATGCCGCGAGCGACAACGTGGACCTGACGGCCTATGTGGGCTACCCCGGCGAGCCGGCCATTGGGCCGCCTGTGTTCATGCACCGGCCCTCGGCAGCCAACCTGCCGGCCGCGCCGCTGGGCCACCACTGGCAGGATGCCACTCATATTCAGTTCGGCGTGGCTACGCTGGGGGTGCGCTACCGTAACGCCAAGCTCGAAGGCTCGCTCTACACCGGCCGCGAGCCCAACGAAAACCGCTACAGCTTCGACCGCCCCCGGTTTGACTCCTACAGCGGCCGGCTCTCGGTGAACCCCTCCGCGAACCTGGCGCTCCAGGTGTCGGCTGCCCACCTCAAGAGCCCCGAGGAGCTGGAACCCGCCGACAACGTGAACCGCTACACGACCTCGGCCCTGCACAATGTGAACCTCAACGCGGACTGCATGCTCTCGACCACGCTGGTGGGAGGACTGAACCACCACAGCGGCAGCGGCGACAGCTACAACTCAAATTCGCTGCTGCTCGAAAGCAACCTGCAGGCCCAGGCGTTCAATGTCTTCACCCGGCTCGAAACCCTGCAACTCAATTACGATGAGCTGGAACTGCCCGCCGCCTCCGACGCGCAAGCGCGCGCCGCGCGCCGCATCGGGGCCTTCACGCTGGGCGCGTCGAAATACGTGGCCAAAACTGCCGCCGGCTGGCTCGACCTAGGCCTGAGCGGCACGCTTAATACCTTCGACAACTCGGATGCCACGCTGCTATCGGCCTACGGCAAAAACCCGCTTTCCTTTGAGGTATACCTCCGCTTTATTGCTCCGCGCACGAGCATGCACCTGGGCGGTATGGGCCACGGCGGCATGAAGCACTCGATGAAGCCAGGGGGTATGAAAATGTAGCGGCCCGGGATTAGGCAAGTTTGCATACAAAGCGTTAGTCGTGGGACGGTTTCCGAAGGAAATAAGCGAAAGCAAACCAAAACCTGTAACGGCCCGTTACATTTGCTGAAACAAAAACTCAACAACCCGCTTAGGGTATTGGGTCAGAGCCCCGCTAAAGCCTTCATCATGCAACATTACTCCGACCTTATAAGCATTTGCGCCCTTGCCATATCGGGTGCTTATGTGGCAGTAGCGTTGCGCCAGATGTTTCGCACGCCTAAAACCCTGACGGTTACGCGCAAAGACACGGGTAAAACCGTTGTGCTGAATACGCAGGCTGGCTGGCATGAAGGAAGCAAGCTGACCGCTCTTTTGTAAAATATGGGCGAAAGCTCTACCTCGGAACCTGTCAAGCAGTGGCTTGACGTTGGAATCATTGCGGTATTAACGGTGGCCGCAAACCACCTTCTGCCCGACAATCAGCATACCGAAGCGACTACGGTAATTCCTTTTGTGGGCGGTGGCATTGCGTGGGGTTTTCGTCGACTCCGCAAACATTTAGCGTATCGGCAGTTGGTGGGCCTCGAAACAAAGTGGCTGAACGAGGCAGTTACCGAGCGAAACAAGCCAGGGCTCTCCCGTAAAAGAATAGAGGAGCTGGATGCTGACATTGCTACGCGGCGGCAGGCACTCCAGGAGTTGCAGCGCGAGAATACAAAGGTGCAATAGCGCCTTACCATTAATTTATAAAAGCTCGAGCCCGAGAAGGTCTTATCCTGACCAAAACGTAAACGCCCTGCTAGCCATATGGCTGGGAGGGCGTTTTTGGGCGGTTGCTAATCTGGCTTGCCGCTTTTCAAACGGAGTCAGCCCGCAAAAAAGGGGCTTGGCGCTGTCGATTGGAAAGCCGGCAAAAGATTTAGTTAAGGTCAGGACCTGCTCAGGCCGGGGCTTTGGGGCTTTGGGGAAATTATTTTTACCAGGGGGCAACCTTTGCGCCCGCCCGCGCATCTGCCGCGGCAACCACTAACCTTTCTGCGCTTTGCCTACGCTTACCTTATCTGAAAACGAGCTGATTGCGGCCTGCGTGCGGGGCGAGCACCGGGCCCAGCGCCAGCTCTATGAGCAGCTGGCCGGCCTGATGCTGACCGTGTGCCGGCGCTACCTCAAGCGCCGCGAAGATGCCGAAGAAGCCCTGCTGCTGGGTTTCGCCAAGATGTTCCGCGCCTTGCCCACCTACCGCTTCGAAGGCAGCTTCGAGGGCTGGGTGCGCCGCATCATGGTGAACGAAGCCCTGATGCAGCTGCGCCAGCGCGAACTGCTGACGGTATCGTTCGAGGAGTTTATGCAGCCCGAAAACCTGGCCGTAACGGCTGCTACGGCCGAATCGGCCTTGCAGGCCGAAGACCTGCTCGACCTGCTCGCTACCCTGCCCGCCGGCTACCGCACGGTTTTCAACCTTTATGCCCTGGAAGGCTACAGCCACCAGGAAATCGCCGAATTGCTCGGCATCAGCGAAGGCACCAGCAAGTCGCAGTTGAGCAAGGCCCGCGCCCAGTTGCAGCGGCGCATTCAGTTTACCGCTATTTCTGCCAATTAGATGATGGATAACGAAGATATCGACGACCTTTTCCGTAGCCAGCTTGGCGGGCACCCCACCCCCCCGGCCGACGACCTGTGGGCGCGCCTGCAAGCCCACATCGCTGCCCCGGAGCCGGCCGCCGGCCCCACCGAGCCCGCCGCCGAGCGGGTCGACCAGCTGTACCAAAACCGCCTGGGACGCCACGCCACGGCTCCCCGCCGCGAGCTTTGGGAGCGGCTGGAAGACGAGCACCTGCGCCCCCGTAAGCGGCGCGCCGCCGCCTGGTGGCCCCTGGCAATGGCTGCGACAGTGGCCCTGCTCCTGCTGGCCGGCGGGGCCGGCCTCTGGCTGGGCTACCCGGGCAGCCAGCATCCCAACGGCACACTGGCTACTCAAACCAGCCAGCCCGGTACCCGGCCGACCGGCTCAAGAGGCAAAGTAGTTGCGCCGGCTGGCCCGGTAGCTGGCATTTCAGCAGCGGCGGCAACATCAGCAGCTAGGGTGGTGGCAGCAGCAGAACCGGATAAAGTGACTTCAATTCAACAGCAAAAAAACTTTACCACCCAGGCAACCCGGGTCCCGCAGCTGCCATCTAGCGCTTCGAAGGCCGGAAGGCTGGCGGTGCGGCAATCGGCCCGCCTCCAGCGCAACGCCTTCCGGCAGCCGGACGCGGCCGCTGCTTTGGCTTCGCAGCTGGCCCAGGCCCGCCCTACGCCAAACCCGGCCCCGACCACGCCGCTGCCTTCCCGCCCCGTGCCGGCTGACGAGTCGGCCCCGGTGGTAGCCAGCATCACCCCGGCGGTGGCTCCGGGTTCCGGCGTTGTCCCGCTGCCGGCCCCGGCCCTCGCTACTGCTAATTCCATCATCTCGGTGGATGTGCGCAGTGCCGCGGCTCCCAAACGGCCCACGCTGGGCTCGGCCGTAGCGGCCGCTACGGCCGGAATTGGCCAGCAGCGCGGGCTTGGCGGGCGGCTCCTTCACCAGGCCGGCCACCTGCTGCGGGGCGAGCGCCTGAGCCTAGCCGAGGTAACGGGCCTGCCCGAAAGCCTGACCGTGGAAGCCAGCCTCGCCGGCCGGCACGTCAGCAAAACCATTCAACTCTAATCAGCAACTTCTTCATGAAACGCTTCTCATTTGCCTTATTTCTGCTCCTGGCCGGCCTGGCCCAGGGTGCTGCCGCCAGTGCCCGGCCCCAGCTGGCCACCCCGAAAGACACCATCGTCATTCGCCTGCCCAACAAGGCTGTCATCACCCTGATGGTGCGCGACGCAGCCCAGCTGCGCCAGCTCAAGCAATACCAGCTCGACTCGCTCACTTCGCGCCTGGCTACCTACATCAACCAAGCCGAGGCGGCCGCAAAATCGGCCTCGGCCAGCCAGGTCACGATGGAGTTTTACCCCGACAAAGACCAACCCGGCAAGCAGCTACCCGAGCAGATTCGCATTACCACCCACAAGTCGTCGGGCGGCACGGTCACGACGAGCAAGATGGAGGCGCTGATGCAAAAAAATACCGGCCTCACGGTCCACCTAGGCGGCAAAACCGATGAGGAGCGCAAAACCCGCCAGTTCAGCCGCGACTCTTCCCGCTTCAAGGAAATCGAAAACCACCGCACCAAAAGCGCCCTGATTTTTGACCTCGGGCTGAATGCCTTCACCAATCAAAAGCCCTACTACACCCCCGGCCCAGCTTCGCAGCCCGAAAACATCGACCTGCGCACCGAAGGCAGCCGCTACGTCAACATTGGCTTGAACTGGGATGCCCGCCTCGGCGGCAAGCACAGCCCCCTGAGCCTGACCGTGGGGCCGGAGTTTGCCTTCTACAACTTCATGCTCAGCGGCAACAACAAGTGGGTGGATGCCAACGGCCGCACCGATGTGGTGCACGAAACCAGCGGCAAGCAGCTCCAGAAATCCAAGCTGGCCACTTCCAGCATCAACCTGCCGCTATTGCTGCGCCTGCAGCTGCGCGACTCGCACTACAAACCCACGTTCGTGGTAAGTGCGGGCGGCTTCGTGGGCTACCGCATCAAGAGCTGGACCAAGCTGAAGTACACCAACGAGGGCACCACCTACAAAGACAAGGAGGATGGCAGCTACAACATGGAAAACCTGCTCTATGGACTTCAGGGCACCATTGGCTACGGCGACCTGGAGTTTTTCGGCAAGTACAACCTCAACCCCCTGTTCAAGGCCGGGGCCGGCCCCGAGATGCAGGTCATCAGCTTCGGCGTGCGAATTATCGGGGTGAATTAACAGGCTGCTTTCCGTTTCCACCCCACACGAGGCCCCGCACCAAAAAGGCGGGGCCTCGTGTAGTTTCGGGGGAACTACTGATTTCGGAAGAAATTATCGAGTAGAATAGCCGCCGAAATGGCCACGTTCAGGCTTTCGGCCCGGCCGGCCGGGCCGCGCGGAATGTGCAGGCGGCGCGTGAGGGCCACCGCCACGGCTGGCGTGAGGCCGTGCGACTCGCTGCCCATGACGAGGACGCCGGCGGGTTGCAGGCGCAGGGCGTGCACATTGTCGCCGGCCAGGTCGGCCCCGAAGATGCCCACAGCGGCGGGCAGCGTGGGCAGCCAGGCAGTCAGGTCGCGCTCCCACACCCGCACCCGGGCAAAAGCGCCCATGCTGGCGGCCACGGTTTTGGGGGCGTAAGCTTCGGCGCAGCCGGGGCTGAGCACCACACCGGGCAGGCCGTACCAGTCGGCCAGCCGCAGCAGGGTGCCCAGGTTGCCGGGGTAGCGCACTTCGTCGAGGGCCAGCAACAAAGCGGTGGTGGGCAGCGTTGGGGGCAGGTCGGCGGGCGCGGGCAGGCGGGCCAGGGCCAGGGCCGTGGTGTTGGTGGCCAGGGTGCCGAGTTGGGTTAGCTCGTGCTCGGTGGCCAGCGTGAGGGGCACATTGGGCGGTAGTTGGGCCAGGTGCTGGGCGGCAAATTCGGGCGTGGCCAGCACGTGTTCGGTTTCCAGGTCGGAACTTAGCAGCTCCAACACGCTTTTGCCGCCTTCTACCAGAAACGCGCCGTGGCGGTTCCGGTATTTTTTTTGGTGCAGCGATTGCACGTATTTGCCCAGTGCTTTTGAAACCATTGTCGATATCCTGTCCTTCAAAGCTACGGCGTGGCCGCCGGCTGGGGTCCCTGCTGGTACTGCTGGCGGTGGCCG
Organism: Bacteroidota bacterium; assembly: GCA_030853845.1. Classification (GTDB taxonomy): domain Bacteria; phylum Bacteroidota; class Bacteroidia; order Cytophagales; family Hymenobacteraceae; genus Hymenobacter. The sequence continues at coordinate 8,645 of JALYUI010000265.1, forward strand.
CCTGCTCGCCGTTCAAGCTGCTTCAACCCGGCCAGCGCCTGCTCAGCAAAGTCAATATCGTGGGCGTCGAGCACGCCGACCAGGATGCGCTGACGACCCTGGTACAGCAAAAGCCCAACAACCGCTTTCCGATTCCCAAGCTGACCATCTACCAGTTGGGCACCACGTTCTACGATTCCGTTAAGCTTAGAAACAAGCTGCGCGCCATCGAGAAGACCTACGCCGAGCGCATTAAAGCCGCCGGCATCGACTCGGCCCAGATTGGGAAGCTCATCACCCAGCGCGAGCGCAAAGCCAAGCGCAAGCAGCTGGCCCTCGACAAGGGCAACGCCATCATGCGCCTGGGCGAGCCGCCGGCCATCTACGACACGGCCCTGACCAAGCGCACCGTGGAGCAGATGACCACCTACCTGCGCACCCACGGCTTTTTCCGCGCCCGCGTTACGGCCACCGACACGACCCGCCACCAGAGCGGCCCGGTAATGGCCGTGCTGCGCAAAATCGGCAGCATCATTCCCGGCAAGCCCGACTCGCTGGATGCCGCCAAGCGCTACCGGCGCGTGACGGTAACTTACCATGTCACCGAAAACCAGCTATTTCGCGTCCGGCTACAAGCCCCCAGCATTGCCGATTCGGGCGTGGCCGACGTGCTGCGTGCGCACCGCGAAGCCAGCCTGCTGCACGAAAACGCCCGCTACAACGAAGACACCATTGGCCTGGAGCGCACCCGCCTCGAAACCACGCTGAAAAACGCCGGCTACTTCGATTTCCGCCCGCAGTACATCAGCTACGAGGCCGACACCAGCTACGAGCAGGGCACCGTGCGCCTGCGCACGTTCATTGCCAACCCGGCCCCCGGGCAGGGCCACCGGGTGTACACCATCAGCCAGGTGCGCTTTGTGACCGATGCCGGCGTGGGCCGCACCCTGCGTAGCGCCACCGGCGATACCTTGCGCCGGGCGGGCACGCTCGGGGCGCTGCGCACCCGCCCCAGCCTGGGCCAGCGCACCGACACGGTCGTGACGGACTCGATTCGCTTTGCAGCCTACCAACAGTTTTACAGCACCAAGCTGCTGGCTCGCAAGGTGCTGGTACGCCCCGGCCAGCTCTACAACCTCGACCGGACCATTCAGACCCAGCGCCTGCTATCGGACCTCGACATGTTCCGGTTCAATACCGTGAGCTACCGCAAAGTAGCCGACCCCGTGGCCTCCGATAGCTCGGGTGTCCACCCCACCACCGGCCAGCTGGTGGCCGTCATCAACGCCTCACCGGCTCCGAAATATTCGCAAACCACTGAACTCGGCGGCACCTACGTGGCCAACAAGGTGGGGCCGTTTGCCAACCTGCGCCTGAAATCGCGCAACCCCTTCGGCGGAGCCGAAGTACTGGAAATTAGCGTGCGGGCGGGCCTTGAGGGACAATTGCAGCTCATTGCCCGCCAGGATGGCAAGGGCAATGACAACATATCGACTTATACCACCCAGTTAGGAGCCACAGTGGGGCTGACATTGCCACAATTTCTGGTGCCCTTCCGCACCAACGAATTCCTCACGCGATACAACCCCAAAACCCGCTTCCAGCTATCCGAAACCTACGTTCAACGGCCCGAGTACACGCGCTCCAATTTCGAGTTTTCGTTCGACTACATCTGGCAGCGCTCGGTGTTTCATCAGTACGTATTTTCTCCAATTGTTCTTACGCTGGTTAATACGCCGTTTCAAAGAGATGATTTCCGGGCTCGGCTTAAGGACCTGCGCGACCAGCAGGGTTCGTCGCTGTACCGCTCCTTCAATAGTCAGCTTGAGCCCAGCTTCAGCTTTACCTCGCTTTATAATTCCAACGACTTCAACCAGACGCGCAACGCGCACTACCTGCGGCTTTTTGCGGAGATTGGTGGCATCACCCGGCCCCTGTATCAGGCTAAATTGAAGGAATTGACAAAAACAGCCGATGTAAACAGTGGCCTGAACGTGTATGATTTCGCGCGTATCAGCGTGGATTACCGGCACTACTCCAAAGTCACCCCCCAGACCTATTTCGTGTGGCGGGCCAATGGCGGCATCGTGCACGCGCTACGCAAAACCTACGACGCGGAAACGAATGACGAACTGTACATCGTACCCTATGACAAGTCGTTTTTTGCCGGAGGCTCTACCAGCCTGCGGGCCTGGAAGCCGCGCCGCCTCGGGCCGGGCGGCTATACCCCTACCCTGGCCGACGGTATAACGCGCGACTACATTACCGAGCAGCCTGGCGAACTACTGCTCGAAGGCAGTGCCGAGTACCGCTTCCCGATTTACAGCTTCATCAAAGGAGCCATTTTCACGGATTTTGGCAACGTGTGGGGCCTGCAGGAGCGGAAGGATGCCAATGGCGACTACCTCCGTCCGGAGGCGCAGTTCCAGCTCAATACTTTCTATAAGCAAATAGCCGTGGGCTCGGGCCTGGGCGTCCGCTTCGATTTCACCTTTCTCATCCTGCGGCTCGACCTGGCTACGCGGGTGTACGACCCCAACGCACCGGCCGCCGGCCGCTGGGCGTTGCGCTACTTCGACTCGACCGCCAATCCCATCACCTTCAACCTGGGTATCGGCTACCCATTCTAACCAGTTAACAGTTGCTAGTTAACTGTTAACTGTTAACTGATAAATGTTAATTGTTAACTGCCTAGTAAGCCAAGAGTTCGCCCAGTGCTGCGGCAACTTTGGCGGCGCTAGGCAGCATCTGATTCTCCAGCTCCACGTTCAGGGCAATGGCGGGCAGGTTGGCGGCACCCAGGGTGAACACGGGCGCATCGAGGCTTTGGAAACAGTGGCGCTGGATGCGGCCGGCCAGGCTTTCGGCGAAGCTGTTGAGCAGAGGCTCTTCGGTGAGCACGAGCACCTTGCCGTGGCGGCAGGTGGCGTCCGTGATGGCTTCGAAATCAATCGGGTTGAGGGTGCGCAGGTCGAGGATTTCGACCTGACCGGGGAAGTCGCGGCTGGCGGCCTTGGCCCAGTGCACGCCCATGCCGTAGCTCACCACCAGGGCCGTGTTGCCCCGGTGCAGCTGCTCGGCATCGGCCGCCTGGGCCACGGCGGCCTGGCCCAGCGGAATGACGTATCCGGCTGCCGGCTCCACGGTTTTCGCGTCTTCGGTGCCGGGCACCTTGCTCCAATACAGGCCCTTGTGCTCCAGCATCACCACCGGGTTGGGGTCGAGGAAGGCGGCACGCATCAGCCCCTTCATATCGGCCGCATTGCTCGGGTACACCACCTTAATCCCCCGAATGGTGAGCAGCGTGCTTTCGATGGAGCCCGAGTGATACGGCCCTCCGCCCCCGTAAGCCCCGATTGGCACCCGAATCAGGCTCGGAATAGGAAATTTGCCCATCGTGAGGTAGCACGATTTCGAAAGTTCTTCCACCAATTGGTTGAGGGCCGGCCAGATGTAGTCGGCAAACTGCACCTCCACGATGGGCCGCGCGCCCACCGCCGCCATGCCCGCCGTGCTGCCCACAATGTAAGCCTCCTGAATGGGCGTGTTGAACACGCGCTGGTCGCCGTACTTTTTGGCCAGCAGCGCCGCTTCGCGGAACACCCCGCCCAGCTCGCCGCCCACGTCCTGCCCGTAGAACAGGGCTTCGGGAAATTCGCGCAGAATGTCGTCCACCGCGTGCAGGGCAGCATCTACCATGAGGGCTTTTTCGGCTCCGGCGGGGCTGCGCTCGCCGGCTTCAGCCAGCACTGCGGGCGGGGCAAACTCGTGGTCGGCGAAAGTGGCCGGGTCAGGGTTGGGCGCGGCCAGGGCCTCGGCCCAGTCGGCCCGCACAATTGTGCGGGCCTCAGCCCGCAGCTCATCCAGTTTCTCCGCCGATACGCCGGCGTCGAGCAGCTGCTGATGCAAGCGTGGCAGCGGGTCCTGCTGCTGGTGAGCGACCAGGTCGGAACGGTACCACTCGCGGCGCACGCCGCTGGTGTGGTGTCCCAGCAGCGGGCATTTGGCGTGCACCAGCACCGGCCCCAGCCGGGCATCGACGTGAGCAAACGCCTCGCGCAGCCCGGCGTACGACGAGTAGAAGTCGGCCCCATCCACCTGCATCCGGTGCAGGCCGGGGAAGCCGGCGGCAAACTCGTAAGCATTCATGGCGCGCATTTCTCGGCCGGTAGCCGAGATGCCCCAATCGTTGTCCTGCACCAGGAAAACAAGGGGCAATTGATGCAGAATGGCCATTTGCAGGGCCTCGGCCACCTCGCCTTCGGTCATGGCCCCGTCGCCAATCGAGCACAGGGCCAGCGGCCGGCGCGCGGCGCGAGCGTCGGGGCTGAGGTGCGCATTCAGACCCGGCAGGCTGGACTGACTTGCGGTAGTACCGGTCGGTTCAGGGCGAAGCAGCGGCAGCTTCTGACTTTCGAGGTAGCTGATGGCGTGGGCCATGCCGGTGGCCGGAATGGCCTGCATGCCCGTGGCCGAGCTTTGGTGCGGAATAGTGGGGAAGCCCGCCCGGCGCAGGCTGGGGTGGCAGTAATACGTACGGCCGCCGCTGAAAGGGTCGTCGCGCTTGGCCAGCAGCTGGAGCATAAGCTCGTAGGGGCGCAGGCCCAGGCCCAGCAGCAGGGCATCGTCGCGATAGTAGGGCGCGGCGTAGTCGGCATCGGTGAGCAGGCTCGCGGCGGCCAGCTGAATGGCCTCGTGGCCCCGGGCGGTAGCGTGCACGTAGCGGGCGGCCACCGCTTTTTCTTCTTCGTAGAGGGCGGCCATCTCGGCGGCCGTGTGCATCAGGCGGTAAGCATCGAGCACCAGCGCATCGGCGGGGGAGTTTACGGATTCAAACGCAGCAGCTGGCGCGGCTGGCGTGGCAAAAGCAGCTGCCGCGGCGGCCGCAGCCGAAGCCACGCGGGGATTGGCAAAATTAGCAGTTTCGGCAGCGGCTTGGGAGGCCGCGGAGGCAGCAAAATCAGACATCTGGGGTGGGATAGTTCGCCCGCAAAAGTACGCCTCCCGCGCCGGCGTATCTTTGTCCCACTGATTTCGCTTTCCGGACGGGCTGCTTCTGCCAGGGCTGGCCTGGCGCACCGGCCCGCTATTCCTGGTTTTATTTCCTGCCAATCTGAACGCCTTCAGGCGCAGCTTATTCGTGTTGTCAAGCTCCTCCCCCACCATTCGACCCGAAATTGAAGACTGGCTGGCTGATTTTCAGCAGCGTCTCTGTCAGCAGCTCGAAGCTGCCGATGCCGGCCCGGCCCTCTTCCTCACCGACAGCTGGCAGCGCGAGGGCGGCGGCGGCGGTCGGTCGCGGGTGCTGGAGCACGGCCGCATCCTCGAAAAAGGCGGCGTGGGCTTCTCGGCCGTGTGGGGCGCCATGAGTGAGGCCGCCGCCCGGCAGCTGCACATGCCCGACCCGCACTTTTATGCCACCGGCGTGAGCGTGGTGCTGCACCCCCGCAGTCCGCGCGTGCCCATCATCCACATGAATGTGCGCTACTTTGAGGCCGGTAACGGCGAAGCGTGGTTTGGTGGTGGCATCGACCTAACCCCGATTTACGTGGTCGAGGCCCAGGCCCGCGACTTCCACGCCCGGCTTAAAGCCGTATGCGACCGCCACAACCCGGCCTACTACCCCAAGTTCACGCGCTGGGCCGACGACTACTTCTACCTGCCTCACCGCCAGGAAACCCGGGGTGTGGGTGGCATTTTCTACGACCGCCTCATCATCGGCCCCGATGGCACGGCCGAGGAACTGTTTGCCTTTATGCGTGACGTGGCCGAGTTGTTCGGCGACTTCTACACCGGGCTAATGGCCGCCAACCACGCCCTCCCCTACGGCCCGGCCGAAGAAGCCTGGCAGAGCCTGCGCCGCGCCCGCTACGCCGAGTTCAACCTGGCCTTCGACCGGGGCACCCGCTTCGGCCTCGAAACCGGCGGCCGCACCGAATCCATCCTCATGAGCCTGCCCCCGCGCACCGGCTGGGCCTACAACCCACCCGCGCCCGCACCCGACTCGCCCGAGGCCACCACGCTCGCCTGGCTGCGCAAGGGCGTCGACTGGACCACCCATGCTTGACGCCATCAAAGCCGTGGACCGGCAGCTCCTGCTGGCCATCAACCACGCGCACACGCCCGCCCTCGATGCGCTGATGACGTTTGCCTCGAACCGCAACGTGTGGTTTCCGGCCTACGCAGTGCTGCTGGGCTGGCTGATTTATATCTTTCGCCGTCACGCCTGGGTGGTGCTGCCGCTCCTGCTGGCAGCCGTTGGCCTGGCCGACAGCATCACCAGCCGGCTGTTCAAGCCATTTTTTGCCCGTCCCCGCCCCTGCCACGATGCCCGGCTTACAGGCCTGCTGCACCTGCCCGATGGCTGCGGCGGGCAGTTCGGCTTTCTGTCGTCGCACGCCGCCAACTCGGTGGCGCTGGCCGTTTTTTTGGCGCTGGTACTCCCCGCCGGCCGGTTCCGGGTCCTGAAGTGGGGCGTAGCAGCCTGGGCGGTTTTATTGTCGTACAGCCGCATGTACCTCGGCGCGCACTACCCGACCGACGTGCTCGGGGGCGCGCTGGTGGGGGCGCTGCTGGCCTGGGTGGCCGCCAGTTTATTCCGGGTGTGGGGACATCAGCCAAATCGATAGCCAAACTTGATTTACCTCGATTGATTCAACAACGGCATTCAGCCAAAAAAACGGCCCCGCTAAAATGTAGCGGGGCCGTTTTTTTAGCTGAATGCCGGGCTATTCGGCAGGTTTGCGGTTGCCGGTGTGGCCATCGCCTTCGTCACCGTGCCCGGGCTTGGCGGTCGTTTTGGCGTTCTTCCGGTCGTCCTGCGACAACGACCGATTAAGGTCTTCCGACTCCGTAATTTTACCTTCGTCGTCGCGGCGGATATACCGCTTGTCACCGGGGTTAGGTTCGATTTCTTCGCGTTTGCTGGACATAAACTGAGGGGTTTTGTGACAGGTAATTACTTTATAGTTACGCTAATAACCAGTCAAAGTTTTGTAATTGGACCTCTGGCAAGTATCCTCGCTCAGAGTCGGAACGCGCGGCGTACCTGGGTAGTGAAACTACTGTTGCCAGGCGCGGGCACCAGCGAGGCTGGTCGCGTCGGCAGCGCGGGCTCCGTTGGCAAACCCAGGCTGCGTGTGGTGAGGGAAATTTCGAGGGGGGCGCGGTCAGCCAGAGTCAGCTCCAGCACCTCGCCGGCCGCGCTCGGCGCGAAAAACGTAAGGGGCAGAAAATCAGCAGTGGATGCTGGCTGACCCGCCGGCTTCGCGCCAGTTGCGACCGGCAGCGGCAGGCTGTGGCCGGCCAGGCGCAGGGTTCGCAGGCGCGCCAGCCCGGTTAGGCGGGCGCTCAACTGCGTTACGCCAGCGCGCCCGGGCATTAGCAACAGGCGCAGCTGCCGCCCGCCATCCATCCGCTGCTCCGTCAGCACCTGAATTTCGGGGGCGGGCAGAACCCGCGCCTTAGCCGCCTGCCAGAGCACCGGTCCGTCGGTTGGCGGGAATGGCGCGGGCAGCGGGCCGTAATGCGGTTTGGTAAAAACGTGGGCAGTCCAGGCATCGGAGCGCTTGGCCGACGACAGCCAGTAACCCTGCTGATGGTCGGCGTCAAGGGTATAAAAAAGGTGGGTTTGCAGAGGCTTATCAGCAGTGGGCTGGCGGTGGGCGTGGCCCCAGCCCAATGCCGACAATGCTATTACCAGCGCTAGCCCCGGCATTGCCCATACCGACCGCGACGCACCCGCCTGCCCCGGTCTGCCCCCAGTAAAACGGCCAGCTGGCGCCGCAAGCACCGGCAGCAGCACCGGCAGCAGCAGTCCCAGCAGCACGGCCAGGAAAAACACCGCCACCAATACCAGCGGCTGCAGACAGAAAGTGATGAGCAGAAAATAGGGTATCGGGCTAAGCAGTGCCACCACCGGCAATGCCAGCAGTACCGCCACCGGGCCGGCCTTAGGTAGCATCCGTGGCTCCAGCCGCCCCGCTCCTCGGCGCAAGCGCCAGGCCCAGGCAAGCGTGGCTGCCAGCAGCGGCAACGCCAGTAAAAAAGCCGACGAAGCCGCCTGCCACTGCAAGAGGCCCAGCAGCAGGGCCACCACCACCAGCGCCCCGCCCGTGAGCGAGTCGGGGCGGACCAGCCGACTCAGCCCGACGTAGGCGGCTGTGAAAACGGCCGCAGCCAGCGCCAGCAGCGCCGTACCGTAGGTCATGCCACTGTAAGCTGCCGCGCTATAAAAAATTCGGTACTCCGGGTAAGTTTTGGCCACCAGCGTCAGCATGGCCCAGCCGGCCGCCAGTGCCAGCACGGTGATGCCCAACCAGGCCAGGGCTCCCCCCAGCAGGCTGGCCCAGCTCAGGCGGTGCTGCCGGCGGGCCTGGATTACCGTCAGCAGCAGCAGCGCAATGGTGAGGAGCGTCAGTGGAAGGTTCCAGCTGGCCGGATAGCATACCAGCCACTTACCCAAAGGATTGAAAAAGGAATAATCCGGGGCTTTGGTATTGGTGAGCGGAATGGTGGCGAAGTGCCGCACCAGGGCCAGCAAATTCACCCCGTGGTGCTGTAGCGAGGCCGGGTCGAGGTTGGCGGGCGTATCGGCCGGGCTGTGGTAGTAGGCCAGGCCGCCCGTAAACGCCGAATTCAGGCCCGTGAGGCCGGCTTTACGCAAGGGCGTAAAGTCGGTGTCGTTGGGCAGGTGGCGGTACACTTCGTAGAACAGCGACGAGGCCAGCGGGGCCGGCGCGGCGCGGGCAAACTCGCGCACCACCCAGCCATTTTCCGCACTCACCTCGAAGGTGGAAACCGGACCTTGGTTGCCGCGGCCTTCCAGGTTGAGCACCACGCCCACCTCCCGGCGCAGCCGAACCGTATCGGCAGCATAGGCCCTGGCCCCAAGCAGGCCGGCCTCTTCACCATCGGTGAACAGCCAGATAATGTCGTGGGCCAGCGGCGGGCCGGCACGCAGCGCCCGTATGGTTTCGAGCAGGGCGGCCACGCCGGCCCCGTTGTCGCCCGCGCCGGGGGCCTGGGGCTGCGAGTCGTAGTGAGCCAGCACCAGCACAGCCGGGCCGCCCGGCGTCCGGCCCGGCTGCCGGGCCACGATGTTCTGTACCCGCCCCGCCACTACCTGCCCAAAGCTGCTCGCAGCCACGCTGGTATCCTGCACCACGGCTTGCAGGCCCAGCTCGCGGCAGCGCCGCAGCAGGTAATCGCGCACGGTCGCGTTGGCTGGCGTGCCCACTGCGTGCGGCTCCCGGGCAATAACAGCCACCTCGCGCAGGGCGCGCATCGCCGAGAATTCGGTAGCCGGGGCATTGGCGGGCAGGGGGCGCGGCGGTTGCAGCAGCCCCAACGCAAGTGCCGCAAACAGGGCCAGCCCCGTCAGGGGCAGCCAGCGCGCCAAATAAGAATCCATGCCGTTTTCTTTGGTTAATCGGAGAACTAGATTAACAAAAGAAGTGCTTTTCGACCCGATACGCTACTTTAAAACATTCTTGACTACCGCCCCACCCCCTGCTGGGCCAACAGTTTGGCCACGTACTTGCCCACAATATCAAATTCCAGGTTGACTACCTCGCCAGCCCGCAGTTGCTGGAAGCTGGTGTGTTCGTAGGTGTAAGGGATAATGGCTACCGTAAACTCCTCGTTGGTGCTTCCGAAGCAGGTGAGGCTGGTACCATTCACGCAAATCGAGCCTTTTTCCACCGTCAGAAAGCCGGGACCGGCCTCGTGCTGAAACCGGAACAGCCAGGACCCGTCCTGGTCTTCGATGCCCAGGCAGCGGGCGGTAGCATCGACGTGGCCCTGCACAATGTGGCCGTCGAAGCGCCCGCCGGCGGCCAGGCAGCGCTCCAGATTCACGAGCCGGCCGGGCTGCCACTGGCCCAGGTTGGTCACGCGCAGGGTTTCGTCGATGGCCGTGACGACGTGGGTGCCGGCCGCCGTATCGATGGCCACCACGGTGAGGCACACGCCGTCGTGGGCCACGCTCTGGTCGATTTTAAGCTCGGCGACAAAGGGCGAGGCCACGGTGAAATGACGGTTGGTCCCCTGGATTTCGACGGCCATAATAGTGCCGAGGGCCTCAATAATTCCGGTAAACATGAACTTCAATTTTAAATGGGATAAGCAGCTATTGCGGATAAGTCCGTCCGTAAGTAGAACGGCAATCCGCTGCATGCAAAGAACGGCACCCCGGGGCGGGGTGCCGTTCTGGTCGGTGGTAAACTGGCAGTGGGCCGGCAGGTTTATTTTTCGGCTTTCTCCAGCGCTTTCCAGTCGAGCTCGCCATTGTCGCGGCGGCGCAGGAACACCGTCTGGTCGTCTTTCTGGGTTTTGCCGAAGGTGAGGTCGCCCCGGCAGTCGAGGCATTTTACCGACGTGTATTTGAATTTGTCCTGGGCCACGCGGCTGGTCAGGTCCAGGTTGTCGGAACCACAGAGGCCGCAGGTGGGCACGTCGGGGAAGCTGAGGCGGTCGTACTCGGCCACGGTTTCGTGGAAATTATTGCCCTGCACGGTGAAGTGAAACGAGCGGCGCCCAATGCGCTTGGTAATCATCATCTGCAACATTTGCGCGGATAGAAAAGAAGGTTAATTGATGCTTTAAAATTACGCAATACCACGCTCATAAACAAGCCAATACAGGCAAAAAACGCCCAAAAAAAGGGACGCCGCCGGGCGTCCCTTTTTACGTTCTGATTCTCTGCCTATTGCTGTTCGAAGCGCACGGTTCGGGTCAGTTCGCCCGCGCTTACTTCGCAGTTGTAGAGGCCCCGCGCCAGGGCCGGCAGGCGCAGCGCAGCTTCCGGGCCGAGGGCAGCCGGCAGCTGGAGCCGGGCCACTACAGCCCCGCGCACGTCGAGCACGCGCACACTCAATGGGCGGCCGCGCAGGTCGGCGGGCAGCACCAGCGTGAGCACGCCGGCTCCCGGGTTAGGATACACCGCCAAGGGCACTTCCGCAGCAGCCACGGTAGTGTCGAGAGGATTGTTGGGATGCAGGCTGTTGTAGGCCAGCACGAAACTGGGGATGCCGTAGCCCAGGATGTTATCGGGGGAAGTGGCCTGGCTGGCGGTGCCGCGCAAGGTCGCAATTACCTGCTGGGCCGTGAGCGTGGGGTTGGCCTGCCAGAAGCCGGCTACCATGCCCGCCAGCGTGGGGCAGGCGAACGAGGTGCCGTTGCCACGAAATACGCTGCCACTCGGGCTGATGACGGCCGTAGCCTGGCCCATGGCCGAGAGCGTGGGCTTGATGCGTCCATCAACTGAAGGCCCGAAGGAGCTGAAGCCCGCGTGCCCGCCCAGCGAATCGACCGCCCCTACCGAGATAATGGAATCAGCATCGGCGGGAGCCGAAATGTAGTGCCAGTTGCTCTGACCTTCGTTGCCGGCCGCGTTCACCACCACCATGCCCACCCGGGCCGCGAAGGTGGCCGCCCGCGAGCTGATGGCCGTGCGACCATTCATGTCGGCGTAGGTGTAAGAAGGCGAGGGCGCATCAAAATCGGTGTAGCCCAGCGACGAGCTAATAACGTCGACGCCCGCCGAGTCGGCGTATTCGGCGGCCGCCAGCCAGTTGGCCTCCTCAATAGGGTGCTCGGAGTAAATGTCTTCGGTAATGCAAAGGTGGTAAGTTGCCTTGGGTGCGGTGCCGATAAACAAACCGCTCTGGTTAGCGGCCATCGTCGACAGGCAGTTGGTGCCGTGGCTGTCGCGCTGGAAAACGCTGGTGCCGCCATCCACAAAGTTGCGGGTGCCGGCCACGCGCTGCTCCGTAAACAGCGGCTGGAGCGCCCCAATCGTATTCACGCCCGGAAAGCCGGCGTCGAAAATCGCAATCTGCATACCCTCGCCGCGGTAGCCCGCGTCGTGCATGGCCAGTGCCCCAATTTGCAGGTTCTGCCGGTAAGCTTTGCCGTACTGGGCACGGGTGGCGGTAGTGCGCTGCGCTACAAGAGGCGTAGCCGGCACCGATACCACCGGCGGGGCCGGCTTCTGGCTGCGATTGAGGGTAACGGCACTGCGTACCGGGGCCAGCGCCGTTATGCGGGCCAGCGTGGCCGAATCGCAGGCGACGACGGCAGCATTGAACCAACGTGAGGTATAAACGACCTGGGGGCTGCCGGCCACGGCGCGCACCTGGGCCACGTAGGCCGGCGTCACGGGGAGGTCGCGCGGGAGCACGGCAATGCCCTGGCGCGAGCGGCGGGCAATGGCGCGGGGCGACAGAAACGCTTGGGGCTGCGCCACCGAATACGGCGTGCCAGCCTTATCGCGAAAATAGATGAGGTGCCGCCGCACCGTGCCCTGCGTAGCCGACTGGGCCGCCGCCGGTTTAGCAGTGAGGCCCAAAAGCAGGCTGGCCAGAGGAACGGCCAACAGCCGGGGAGTAAGCTTGCGCAGGAGCATCATTCGCGACGGAGGTTTCGGGTGGCTGGATTAATTTTCGAGGTGGTAGTCGATGAGCGTTTCACGCCGGGTGAAGCCGCTGGTATAGGCTCCGGGCGGAAACACCTGCGGGTTGCCCGGGCTGGTATCGGTATAGTTGAAAAAAGCGAAATTGACGCGCCGCCGAAACACCAGGCCAATCCCCTTCGAATACACCTGCTGGTAGCTCACGCGCCGCAGCTGGCTGGTTTCCGACCCAGCATTGGTGTTGGCCGTGGTGAGGGTGACGGGGTACGTGACGGCCGTGAGGCCCGAATTGCCGCCGCCCGTCGTGAATGGCGTGGCCACGGTGGCAAACTGCCGGGTTTCGGCCCGCATCGTATCGTTGTAGTTGTTGTTGAAGGCGTTAAAATTCCAGGTCCGCCCTTCCCTGGGCGGGAAAATCAGCTCCACCGTGCGGGAGTTGCCCCGGTTCAGCACCAGCGCGCTGGGCAGCACACTCAGGGTAAAGATGCTGTCGTTCACCCAGGCGGCTGAGGCGTTGGCCCGTTTGGCCCGTACCAGCCGGTAGGCCGGCTGCCCGGCCGCGTCGGTAAAGGTTTCAGTAATGGTTTCGCGCAGCTGGTAGGTGCTATCGCGTGGGGTGCTGTGCTGGTTGTTGATGTTGGCCGTTGACCAGAGGGTGTCCCGCACCGCGTAAACCCAATAGTTGCCTACGGCCACCGGGTAGTAGTCGCGGCCCGTTTCGGGCACGGCTTCGGTGGTTTCCTTGCAGCTGCTGGCCAGCAGCCCGACGGCGAGCAGCGCCGGCAGTGCCAGTCGCCGCCAGCGGCCGGCTATATTCTCAATACGTATAATTGAAGCAGACATGGAAAGGAGCAAAAAACTTCGTTTGGGAGAGTCAATTGTCATCGCAGGATGACGGACGAAAGAGAAATGAATTACCTGGTTCGCAGCAGCAGCTACGCCCCAGCCGTGGCTGGCGTGGCTGGCGTGGCAAAAGGTACGGGGAATTCGCCGATGACGTGGCGCTCAATCCAGCCGCCGCCCAGCACATCGTTGCCATCATAGAACACGGCGGCCTGCCCCGGCGTGATGGCATGCACGGGCTCCTCGAAGTAAACCCGGAGCTTGCCCTCGACTTCTTCCAAAAACGCGGGCGCGCCATCGTGGTTGTAGCGCACTTTCACCACGGCGGGCACCAGGCCGCGCCCGGCCAGTCTGGCTTCCTTGCCCATGTTGAGCTTGCCCACCAACGTGGCCGTGCTGGCCAGCTCGTCGTAGTTGCCCAGCACCACCTCGTTGGTATCGGGGCGGATTTCGAGCACGAAAGCGGGGTAGCCCAACGCTACGCCCAGCCCCTTGCGCTGCCCGATGGTGTAGAACGGGTAGCCCTCGTGCTGGCCAATTACGCGGCCGTTTTTGGTGATGAAGTTGCCCCCGGCCACGCGCGCCTCCAGGCCTGGCACGCGGCGGCGCAGGAAGCTGCGGTAGTCGTTGTCGGGAATAAAGCAGATTTCGTAACTCTCGGGCTTATTCACCAGCTCGGTAAACCCGCGCCGACGGGCCTCGTCGTAAATCTCGGTTTTGCGCATGCCGCCCAGCGGAAACAGCGTGCGGCTCAGGCTTGCCTGGCTCACGCCCCACAGTGCATAGCTCTGGTCCTTGTTTTCGTCGAGGCCCTTGCTCACCACGAAACGGCCGGTTTCGGCCTCCTTGCGGATATTGGCGTAGTGGCCCGTGGCAATGAACTCGCAGCCGAGCTGGTCGGCCCGGCGCAGCAGGGCATCCCACTTGATGTGGGTGTTGCAGAGTACGCAGGGGTTGGGCGTGCGCCCGGCCAGGTACTCGTCGGTAAAGTTATCGATGACGAAATCACCGAATTCATCCCGAATGTCGATGATGTAGTGCGGGAAGCCGAGCTGCACGGCAATGTTGCGGGCATCGTTGATGCTGTCGAGCGAGCAGCAGCCGGTTTCCTTTTTCGAGCCGCCCGCGCTGGCGTAATCCCAGGTTTTCATGGTCATCCCGACCACTTCGTAGCCTTGCTCGTGCAGCAGCACAGCGGCTACGCTCGAATCAATCCCGCCGCTCATGGCAACGAGTACGCGTCCTTTTCCTTCAGTATTCATGTGGTGGTGCAATTCACCCGGAGCTTGAATGGTTCCGGCCGGCACCGCAAAGGTAAGGCTGCGCTTAATGGTTAGTGATTAATGGTGAACGGTTAATGATGGGTCCGTATTATTAACCGTTCACCATTTATCATTAACCATTACTTCCCACGTCCTTCCACAATAATCTTGAGGGTGTAGAGCAGCACCCGAAAATCCATGGCAATGCTCATGTTTTCGATGTAGAGAATGTCGAATTTGAGCCGTTCCACCATCTGCTCCACAGTTTCGGCGTAGCCATACTTCACCTGCCCAAGCGAGGTGAGGCCGGGGCGCACGCGGTGCAGGTGGCGGTAATGGGGCGCAATTTTCACGATTTTATCGATAAAAAACTGGCGCTCCGGGCGGGGGCCGACAATGCTCATATCGCCTTTCACCACGTTCCAGAACTGCGGCAGCTCGTCGAGGCGCACCTTCCGCATGAAGCGGCCCCAGGACGTGATGCGCGGGTCGTGGTCGGAGCTGAGGGCGGGACCTTGCTTTTCGGCATCAACAAACATCGAGCGAAACTTGATGATGCGGAACGGATGGCCGTTGCGGCCAATGCGCTCCTGCCGGTAGAAAATAGGGCCGGGCGACGAGAGCTTCACCATCAGGGCCGTGAAGGCATAAATCCACCAGCCCAGCAGCATGAATAGCGCCGAGCCCACCACGTCAATCACCCGCTTGAGCACCACCTGCCACACCGGCAGCAAATCCTGCTTGATTTCGATGAGGGGCGTGCCGAACAGGTGGTTCACCTTCACCGAGCCCAGCAGCATCTGGTAGAGGTCGGGCAGGATGCTGATGCGGGTAGGGCTGTCATCGAGCAGCGTGAGAATATCCTGAATGAGGCGGTGCTCGCTGGGTTCGATGGCAATAACCACCTGTTCAATTTTGAGGGCGCGCACCAGGGCCGGTAGGCGCTGGTAGCTGCCGCGGTCGGGCAGCTCGGCGGCCAGGCCGGGGTCGATGGTATCGCCCACCGAGGCAAAGCCCACCAGGCGCAGGCCCAGGTGCCGGCTGGTGCGGGCCAGCTCATGAAACGTTTGCAGAGCCAGGGAATTGGCGCCCACCAGCAGGGTGGGGAAGTAAATGCGCCCTTTGCGAATCTGACGCTGCATGCTGGTCACGGCCAGGGTGCGCAGCAAGGCCGAGATGAAAAAGTGCAGCAGCAGGTACGCCGTGAAGGTTTTGTAGTAGGCACGGTAGTTCACCACGCCCTGGTCGTCGAGCAGCAGGGTGAAGAAAATAACTACGGCTCCCAGCAGCGAGGCGCGGCCCAGGCGCAAAATCTCGGCCAGGCGAGACTTGCGGAAAATGTCGCGGTACTCCCCAATCAAAGTGTAAAGAATGACCCAGAACGTGGCGATAACGACGGCCGAGCCGGTGAGGTCGAACAAAGCCCCTTCGGTGAAGTGGTAGCCCGTCATCTCGTTGAGCAGGTACTTGCGCAACAGGTAGAAGCACATCCATGCAACAAGGGCCGCCCCGAAATCGGCGGCGATGAGCTTAAAGTACTGAAAACGGCGGATTAACTGCAAGGCGGCGGATTGGGTAGTATTTTCGCAGCCAGCGGCAACGCCTGGCACCTGGCAAAGGTAGCGACGGCAATTGCTTGTCGACTTTCCGGTTTGGCCCCCACTTGCCCCGGCACCCGCTTTTTCCGCCCATGAACCACTCCCCGCCGCCCCCACCGGATACCTACCGCCACCAGGGCCAGCGCCGCGCCCTGGCCCGCGAGCTGCGCCAGCGCGGCATTCACGACGAGCCGGTGCTGGCGGCCATGGCGGCCGTACCGCGCCACCTGTTTTTCGACCCCGCCTTCGAAAACCACGCCTACCAGGACAAGGCTTTTCCAATTGGTGAGGGCCAGACTATTTCGCAGCCCTACACTGTGGCCTACCAGTCGCAGCTGCTCGAAATCCGGCCCGGGCACCGCGTGCTGGAAATCGGTACCGGCTCGGGCTACCAGTGTGCGGTGCTGTTGCAGCTCACTTCCAACGTTTTCAGCATCGAATACAATCAGGTGCTCTTTGCCCGCACCCAACTGCGCCTGGCCACACTGGGGGCTACCGGGGCCGCGCTGCTGTGCGGCGATGGCTCGCTGGGCTGGCCGGCCGCCGCGCCCTACGACGGCATCCTGGTAACGGCGGGCTCGCCCGGCCTGCCCCCGGCCCTGCTGCGCCAGCTGCGCATTGGCGGGCGGCTGGTGATTCCGGTGGGCGACGCCAACTCCCAGCGCATGGTGCGCGTGACTCGCGAAGGCCCCGAGAGCTTCGTGCGCGAGGAGTTCGACACCTTTCGCTTCGTGCCCCTGCGTGGGGCCGGCGGCTGGGATAACCAGTAGGCAGCCCGGCCCTGGGTGGGCCGGCATATTCAGCCCAGGCATGAACTTTACCACTAAAGTTGTGATTGAGTAAGCTTAAGCATGGTGTCCGGCACTCAATCCGGCATTTAGCTGTATTTTTGGTTGCCTGATTTCAGGCCTGACACCCGGCTATATATTTCCCCCTCTCGTCCCTCATTTCACTTTTACTTTTTTTCGATGATGAAAAGATTGTTACCCTCGGTTCTGGCGGCCGGTTTGCTGCTGTTGGGCCAGGTAGCTGGTGCCCAAACCAGTGCCCAAAAACAAGGCGAAAAAACGCCGGTCTGGTGCGGCACTACGGCCCAGCAGGAGCAGTATTATGCCGAGCATCCCGGCGCTCGCGAAGCTCAGAAAGCCTTCTATCAGCGCATGGAAGCACTGGCGCAGGCGCAGCAGCGCACGAGCTACGTTTCCGATATCACCATCCCGGTGGTGGTGCACGTCATTCATGCCGGCGGCACCGACAATATCAGCGACCGGCAAATTAACTCGGCCATCAACTTGCTGAACGACGATTATCAGAAGCTGAATGCCGACACGTCCAGCATCATTCCGCTGTTCCGGCCGATTGCCGCTTCCATTGGCTTTAAGTTCCGCCTGGCCCGCAAAGACCCCAATGGCAATTGCTCCAACGGCATTACCCGGCACTACATGCCCGGCCTGGTGAACGACCCGCAGAACGGGACCGTGCAGGCCGTGGGCGTGTGGGACCAGGCCCGTTACCTCAACATCTGGCTGGTGAACACCATCGGTACGCCCACGGCGGGCGGCTACGTGGTGGGCTACGTATCGCCCCCCAACCTGCCCACCAATGCCCGCGATGGCTTCGTCGTACGTCAGGATTACTTCGGCAACCAGGGCACCAGCTCGCCCGGCCGCTACGCGCTGCGCGGGGCTACCCACGAAATCGGCCACTACTTCGGCCTTTCGCATCCCTGGGGCCAGACTAATAACCCAGGCTCGGGCGACTGCAGCGGTACCGACTACGTAGCTGACACCCCCCCTACCGACGGCACCTTCAACTGCATCCTGAGCTACGCACCCTGCGGCCCCATTGCCAACGTGCAGAACTATATGGACTATGCTAGCTGCGCCAACATGTTTACGCAAGGCCAGCGGGCGCTGATGCGCCAGGTGCTGACGTCGAACCGGCCGCAGCTGGTATCGCAGGCCAACCTGATTGCCACGGGTACTAATGATGGCTATGTAGCCCCCGAGTGCCCCCCCGTAGCCAGCTTTACGCTGGCAGCTGGCGTGAGCGGCAAAATCTGTGTGGGCTCGTCGGTAACGCTAACCGACTATTCCTATAATTACACTTCCGGCGGTGGCTCGCTCACCTACACCTGGTCGTTCCCCGGCGGCTCGCCCGCCACGCTCACTACTACCTCGCCTTCGGCGACGGTGTCGTATGCCAACGCGGGCATCTACAGCGTGACGCTTACCACCAGCAACAGCATTGGCAGCAGCACCACCACCCAAACCAACCTGATTATGGTGGAGGGTGCCACCGGCGCCGAAACGGCGCCCTACTCGCAGTCGTTCGAAGACCCCAACTTCCCGACCCTCTACCCCGTGCCCACCCTGCGCAACTACGAAACCTCCGGAGCCACCAGCGCCGGCGTGACGAATACTTCGTACCGCTGGACGCGGCAGGCGGCATTCCCGGCGGCTGATGGCTCGGCTTATCTGGTAGTGAACAATCGTATTTACGCGGCCGGAACCATTACTACGCTCATCACCCCCAACATCAACCTGAGTGCCGTGCCCAATGCCGCCGTGGTGCGCTTTGCCCGGTCTTATGCGTTGCGCTACGCGAATTCCGACGATGCCCTGCGCGTGTCGTTCAGCACCGATTGCGGCACCACCTGGTCGACCCCGACCGTGTTCTCAGCTTCGCAGCTAAGCACCCAGGGGAGCACGCCCAACAACGGCTTTTTCCCGGCCAGCGCCGCCGACTGGGCCGACCTGAGCGTGCCGATTCCGACCGCCTACCAAGGCAGCGGGCTCTTCAAAATTCGCTTCCAGATGGTAAACGGCAGCCAAGCCGGCAACACCTTCTACTTCGACAATCTGCGCGTATCGAGCCCGCTGGCTACCAAGGCCGACGCCCTCGCCAGCCGTGGCATCAGCGTGTACCCCAACCCGCTCACCAACGAAACGGCCGTGCACCTGACCCTGACGGCCCCAACTGAAGTGCAGCTGAGCCTCAGCGACGTGCTGGGCCGCGAGGTGCTGCGCACGCCGGCCAAAACCTACGGCGCGGGCCAGCTCACCCTGCCGGTGCAGGCCGCCGGGCACACCCTGCCCGCCGGGGTGTATGTGGTGCGCATCTCGCTCAATGGCGAAACCTTCAGCAGCAAGCTGACGGTTGAATAAACCGGAGGCTTTATTTTTAAAGAAAGCCCCGCTCGGTTTCGAACGGGGCTTTTTGCTGCCCGTCCGGGCCGGGCGGGCGTACCTTTGCGGGCATGCCCCCGGTGGGCTTTCCATTTCAATTTCCGTCTCCGCATGCGTAAGCAAAAGCCCGTTTCCGATTCGTTCGTCATCATGACCGAGCTGGTATTGCCCAACGACACCAACACGCTCAACAACCTGATGGGTGGCCGCATGATGCACCTGATGGACATTGCCGCCGCTATTGCCGCCCAGAAGCATTCGAACCGCATTGTGGTGACGGCCTCGGTCGATAACGTATCGTTTCGCGACAGTATCCGGCTGGGCAACGTGGTCACGCTCCAGGCCCAGGTAACGCGGGCCTTCAACTCCAGCATGGAAGTACACATTGACGTGTGGGCCGAGGACATTCCCAGCGGCACGAAGATGAAAACCAACGAGGCGTTTTTCACCTTCGTGGCCGTCGACCAGTCGGGCCGCCCCATCGACGTGCCCGATGCCGTGCCCGGCACCGAAGCCGAAATCAAGCTTTACGAGGGTGCCCTGCGCCGCCGGCAGCTGCGCCTGGTGCTGGCCGGCCGCATGAAACCCGCCGAAGCCCAAGAGCTTAAAGCGTTGTTTGCCATTGAAAATCCGGTTTAGCGCCGGCCCATTTATTCCAGTCCCACCCAGTTTTGCTATTAGCTATGTCGACCGAAAAGCTGGCCTTCCTGCAAAATTTCTACACCGACGTAACGCTGTACGTGCCAGCCGAGCTGGCCTCGGTCGCTGCTCCACCCCCGCCGGCTTCAGCGGTGGCAGCTTCGGAGGTTGCGCTGGCTCCTCCAACTGCCCCCGTTGCGTCAGCGCCCAAGCCCGCCGTGCCCACGGCTTTAGCTCAGGCCCCAGTGCCGCCGCGCCCCAGCTCGATGCCGAGCACGGGCTTCGTGAAGCCCTCTGCGGGCCTGGAACGCCTGACCAGCAAAATGCTCTCGCCGCCCGTGGCGGCTTCCGCACCCGCACCCGAGCCGCTGGCCAGTCCAGCCGCTGCCCCGGTGGCTCCGGCCGGCGTCAACCCGGCCCTGCTCACGCCGTTCACGGTGGCGGGCAGCCGGCGCGAGGGCGTGGTGCTGCTTTGCCGCCTGCCGCACGAGAATTTCGTGAAGCTGCACCGCAACGTGTTTCTCAACAAGATGCTGCAAGCCCTGGAGCTCGTGATGGAAGACGTGCTGCTGGTGAACGTGGAATCGGAGCTGCCCGTGGCGCTGGTGAATCTGCGGCAGCAGGTGGCCGCCACGCATATCATTGCCTTCGGCAAAAACCTGCTCGACGTGACCATCCGCAACACGCAGATTTACGAGCCGGTCCAGTTTCCCAGCCTGGGGCTGTCATATCTGGCCTCGGCAACTATTGACTTGGTGGAGTACGATGTCAGCCTGAAAAAGCGCCTGTGGCCGGGGCTGCAACGGATGTTTCTGCGCTAATTCATATGTATAAAGCACGAAACCCAGCCTGTTGAGGCTGGGTTTCGTGCTTTAGGTAGTCTGGGCTCTATGATTCCGGACATTAAATGCTTTGGTAGCCCACGCCCGGACTCGCAGAAGCCAGGCTACAATTTGACTACTTCAGCACCTCAGCCAGCTTGGCGGCCAGGGCCTCGCCGCGCAGATTTTTGGCGATGATGCGGCCCTGCGGGTCAATCAGGAACGACTGCGGAATGGCTTTCACGCCGTAGGCTGCTCCGCCGGCGCTGTTCCACCCGGCCAGGTCCGAAACGTGGTGCCAGGCCAGGCCATCCGACTGAATGGCTTTCAGCCACTTGTCCTTGTCCTGGTCGAGCGAAACGGAATAAATGGTAAAGCCTTTGTTTTTAAACTGGTTGTAGGCGCGCACCACGTTGGGGTTTTCCTGGCGGCAGGGGCCGCACCAGCTGGCCCAGAAGTCGAGCAGCACGTATTGGCCATGCAGGCTACTCAGGGCCAGCTTTGCGCCCTCAGGCGTGGCCAGATTGATTTCCGGGGCCATTGCCCCCTGCGCGGTGGCACGCAAGGGTTCCAGCCGGGCCGTCAGCTCCTTGGTGAAGGGCGAATTGGGGTTGGCTTTGCGCTGCATGGTAGCCACCGAATCGGCAAAGGCAAACTCCTCGTCGGGGTTCAGAAACGCGCCCACCGCAAAGCCGCTGGCTACGGAGCTGATGTTGCGCCGAATCACGGCTTTCACGCGGGCATTGTTGGCGGCCTGCACCGTTAAATACTCCTTCTCAATGGCTTTCATCTCGTCGGCTTTGCCGGTCTGGCCGGCCGCGTTGTAGCGCTTGCCCAGGTCTTCGAGCCGGGCTTTGCTGCCGTCCATCACCTGAATAAGCTGGCGAAGCACTTCGGCATCGGCGCTGCCCTTCACGGCGTAGGTGGCGGGCAGGCTCTTGGCGTCGCCGCTCAGCTTAAGGTGCGTTTTGTTGTCGAGCAGCAGCAGCACCTGGTTGGCGTCGTCCACCTTCAGCTGGTAGATACCCGGCGTGGGTGCCAGGCCGTTAAGGGTGAAGCTGCCGCTGGCATCGGTTTTCACCTGGGCTTTCTCCACAAACTGGTTGGCATTGAGCTCGGACAGGTGCAGCACGGTGCCAGCGGGGGCATTTTTCAGCTGGCCGGCAATTTCGTACCCATCGGCGGCGGCGGCGTTCTGGCAGGCATTGGCCAGGCCCAGAACGGTGGCGGCCAGGAAAACTGATTTTATCATGGTTGAATTCATGTAGGCATTAACTGCGGCGCGGAAGACTCTCCAACGTCATGAAATTAGTTTATTGTTCCGGCATCGGGCGGGCCGACTGACGCGACAACGGCAAAAGCCTTACGCATCGAGGGCGGCGCGCAGCAGCTGGTTGGCCAGCTTGGGGTCAGCCTTGCCGCCGGTCAGCTTCATCAGCTCGCCCATAAACATGCCGGTGAGCGACTTTTTGCCGGCCCGGTACTCGGCCACCTTGGCGGGGTTGGCATCAATTACCTGCTGCACCAGCCCAGCGAGCTCGCCCGTGTCGGCCTGCGTGAGCAGGCCCAGGCTTTCGGCCGCGCCGGTGGCATTGGCCGAAGGATGGTCGAGCAAATGTGGGAACAGTTGCTTGCTGGCTACCGAGTAGTTCAGCTTGCCCGCGTCAATCAGCTCGATGATGCCGGCCAACTGGGCGGCGTCGAGCGGGAAATCTGCGATGGTGAGGGCGCGCTCATTGAGGTAGGACTTCACCGGACCCATCACCCAGTTGGCGGCGGCTTTGGCGTTGGGCGTGAGGCGGGCCAGGTCGTCGAAGTACAGGGCCACTTCCTTTTGGTCAACCAGCACTGAGGCATCATAGTCGCTCAGACCCAGCTCGCCCACGAAACGGGCGTAGAGCTGCTGCGGCAGGGCCGGCAGCTCGGCGGCCACGCGGTGCAGCCACTCATCCGAAATCACCAGTGGGGGCAGGTCGGGCTCGGGGAAATAGCGGTAGTCGTTGAGGGTTTCCTTGCTGCGCTGGCCGTTGGTGGTACCGCTGGGCGCGTCGAAGCCCCGGGTTTCGCTATCGACTTCGCCGCCGGCTTCCAGAATGGAAATCTGGCGCTCGATTTCGTAGGCAATGGCGCGCTGCACGTTGCGGAAGGAATTCATGTTTTTCACCTCCACCTTCATACCGAATTTGTCGGCCCCGTGCAGCATCACCGAGATGTTGGCGTCACAGCGTAACGAGCCTTCCTCCATGTTGCCATCGCAGATACCGAGGTACTCCACCAGCTTCTTTATTTCGATGAGGTAGGCGTACGCTTCGTCACCGGTGCGGATGTCGGGCTCGCTCACGATTTCGATAAGCGGTACGCCGGCGCGGTTCAGGTCCACGAGGGTTTCAGTTTCGCCGGCCAGGTGCATGCTCTTGCCCGCGTCCTCCTCCATGTGGATGCGGGTGATACCGATGTGCTTGGTGCTGCCGTCGGACAGGCGCACATCGAGGTGGCCGTCGTAGCAAATCGGGGTTTTGTCCTGGGTTATCTGGTAGCCCTTGGGCAGGTCGGGGTAGAAGTAGTTTTTGCGGGCAAACAGGTTGTCGCGCCGAATCTGGCAGTTGGTGGCCAGGCCCATTTTCATGGCAAACTCAACCGCCGTCCGGTTCACTTTAGGCAGCGTGCCGGGGTGGCCGAGGGTAATAACCGAGAGGTTGGTGTTAGGGGCCACGCCGTACTCATTCTCATCGGCCGAGTACATTTTGCTGTGCGTGAGCAGCTGAGCGTGAACTTCCAGGCCGATAACGGGCTGGTATTTGGCAAGGGTGGCTTCGTCCATTTTCAAAAAAAGCGGGTTTCAAAGTCAATTTGACCTTAAAGGTAACGGGTGCAGCGAAGGCAGCGGGCATCAGCCGGCAAAGTTGGCCCGACAACGAAGCGCCCGCCTACTAAAACCGGCCCATCCGGCGCGGATACATGTCCGCCTGATAAGCCCCGCCTTTATAGGCCGATGAAATTGTGTAAAATACCGGCACTGTAAGGTAGCTCAAGGTCACTTGCCCATCGCGCCGGCCCGGCACAAACTGACGCTTCAGCCTGCCCACCGCGCGCAGGGCTGCATTATTGAGAAAGTAAGCCGTAGAATTAGCTACCCGGGCATTGATGACATGGCCATCCGGGGCTACGGTCAGCTCCACATCGACCTGCCGTTTCCAGCCGTTATGGGGCAGATTTTGCATCCGGCCGCTTTCGCGATACATAGCGGCCAATTCCTGCGCATTGAGCCGCACAGCGTGCTCCAGCTCTTTTAACAGCTGCGCCTCGCCACCGGGATATAGTGGCAGCTGCTCGTAAGCAAAGTAAGGAACCGGCTCGCCGTTGGGGGCGTAGCATTTGCCAACCCCGCATCGGCCTTGCTCATATTGCTCGCTGCGCATGAGGGTGCCATCGGGGTAATAAGTGCGAAGGTCGCCGTTGCGCACGCCGCCCAGAAACTCCTGCTTGCTGCGCATCTGTCCATCTTCATACCAGGTGCTAAGCGTGCCGTGCACCAGTTGCCGGTTGACATCGGCAAAAGGAACGTACTGCCGCAGAAAGCCTGAAGGATAATAAACCCGGGTGATGCCGGAAAGACTATCCCGAAAAGTGGTTTCGACGCAAAATGCAGCTAAATCGTCGGCGGTCGTGCGACGAAAATCGTCGGTCATAAACGTGGCGGGCAGCGTGGGCAAGGCCCTTTTCGGAACCTGCGCCCACCCGACCAAGGGCCATGCCAAGAGAATTCCCAGAGTCAGAAGCTGCGTTTTCACCGAAATATATGTGAGACTAGCCCTGGCCACGCAACCGCTGCGCGCTTTCGCTACCTACTAAGTTACGCATATACTCCGGGGCGGTTGAATGCCGTCATTACTTCAGCGGCCGGTGCAGCTGCTGCATGGCCATCAGCTGCTCCATGCTTTTGCTCATGCCTTCGTTCGAGCCATCGAGGAAGATGACGTTGCCCTTGCCCTGCTCCGCGAAGTGCTTGATGGCCTCCGTCCACATCGAGAAATAGACCATCGACGGGTCGAGGTTATTTTTGCTCATTTCTTCCACGGCGTGGGCCAGGCCCTTGGTTACTTCCTCCCGGAACAGCGCCACACCCTGTCCGCGCAGCTGGGCCGCGATTTTCTCGGCCTCGGCCGCAATTTTGATGGCGTTGCCTTCCGCCTCGGCGGCTTTCGTTTTGGTGATGAGCAGGGCTTGTCCCTCGTTTTCGGCAGCAGCTTTGAGGTTATTTGAAGCCACGACTTTGGCCATCGAGCGCATAATTTCCTCGTCGAAGGCAATGTCGTTGAGCTGCAAGTCAATCAGATGGTAGCCCCAGGTTTCGAGGGTGGCGTCGAGCTGCTCCTTTACGTGCAGCACAATCTCGCCGCGCAGGCTGAGCACGGCCGCCTGCCGCTGCGTGGCCACGAAGGCCCGGATGCTGCCCTCCACGGTGCGCACCAGGGCCTGCATCAGGCTCTGCTCGTCTACGAACTTAAAGGCTACGTTCTTGATGGCTTCCTCGCTCTGGTCGAAGGCCGCGTACACCAGCATGGCTTTGAAGTTGACGTTGGCCTGGTCGATGGTAATAGCCTGGAAATTAAGCTCCAGCGACCGGTTTTGAATGGAAATGCGCTTGTAAACCGTCTCCACAAACGGCAGCTTGAAATTCAGCCCCGGGAACATAATGCGCCGGTACTTGCCAAAGGCCGTAACCACGGCTACCGTGCCCTGCGGCACAATCACGTAGCACAGAAACAGCGTCATGGCCACCAGCAGCAGCAACATGATAAACAGAATTGACATGGGAATCAGCAGAAAATGGTGAATGGTAATGGCTGGGGTAGCCCAGCGGTAAATGTAACCGCTTAACCGGCACTTTCGCGGTGGCCGGCTCAGGCTTTATCGCCGGGCGGCGCGGGCCATTACAGCCCGCCCCGCTATCTAGTCGTTCATCACCGGCACGTAGGTGTCCACGAAGGCGGCGGAGGTGCGGTTGTAGGCTTCGTTGAACTTGTGGCTCTGCACGTTGAAGGTGTTGATGTGCGCGTTAATGGTCTGGGCATCGGTTTTGGTGAGGTGCTCCTTATTTTTCATCAGCTCGACCACCTGCACGAACTGGTTGGCGCACAGCACCACGTACATGTTGGCGTAGTCGCGGGCCGCGTTGCGGAAGGCTACGTCCTTGCCCCGAAACGCCGGAATGGTGGCCAGCTCGGCGGCCGATTTCTCGGCCTCGGCCGCCACCTGCTCGCGGGCCGCGTCGAAGGCGGCCGCATCCTGGGCATTGAGCGCATCGGTAAGGCGGGCGCTGGCCTTGTTCACCCGGAAAAAGGGTAGAAACACCTGATGCTGGTAGTGGCTCACTTCGCTCACGGCGCGGGTGTATTCGGCCAGCTTGTTCGATTCGCGGGTAGTGCTGAAGGTGAGGCCAAACTGCCTGGCAAAGCGCATCTGGGCGGCGTTCACGCTGTCGTCCACCACGTTGAGGCGCTTCTCAGCGGCCTCCTGGGCATCGTAGTAGCGCTGCATGGCTTCGAAGCTCTCGGTGCGGGTACTGGCCAGCAAATTAACTTTCTTGAAATCGGCTGAATAAACGTCCAGGGCCGTTTTGAAGGCGTTGATGGCCGCCAGCCGGAAGTCGTTGTTGCCCTTGAAGGGCTTCATGTGCTGGAGGTTGGCCAGGGCCACCTTGTTCTGCTCCACTACTTCGAGGCGGCGGTTTTCAATCTTGCGGTCGTTCTCGCTGTGGGCGGCCTTGCTGATGTAGCGCAGGTTTTTCTTCAGCAGGTCGACCTGCTCGGCCACGATGGCATTGTTGTAAGCGCCGGGGTCGGCATCGGCAGTTTGGGCGGCGGCAGGACGGGCCAGAGCCAGGACCAGCCCGAAGGCGGCAAGCGGGGTAAAAAGACGCATAGTATGATGGGAAAGATGGAACTTGAGATAATGAACAATGAATAGCGAAGTATCTGGTGGCGCAGCCAGGTCGGGAGGCCAGCTAGGACTTCCCAATCAGGCCAATTACGCTGAAGGACCAGCTTCCGCCAATGAGCTAATTATCATACACATGAAAGCCGATGGGAACGGTCATTTCATAAGCCACCGGCTCCCCGTCGAGCAGCGCCGGATGAAACGGCTTTAGGTGGGCCACCATCCATTCGGCCTCCTGTTTCAGGCGCTGAAAAGCATCGAGCACTGGGCGCGGATAGGTTTGGCTGGGCTTCCAGTCGAGCGCGTGCACCTGCTCGACCCTGCCCTCCTGGCTCACGGTAAACTGCACCCGAATGCGGGCATCCATCCCCATTTGGGCAACCACTTCGGGGAAATTGCCCCGCCGGATGGCACTTTGCACGATGGCCGCCACGTCGCCATTTCCTTCGGAATAAACGGGCGGCTGGAAATACGGAAAATATGCCACAGGCTGGCCGTCGGGGCCGAAGCACTCGCCCTTGCCAGGCTGGCCGCCGGCAACTAGCTCACGGCGGCGCAACGTGCCGTCCGGGTAATACACCAGCAGCTCGCCGTCGCGCCGGCCCAGGCGGAAATCCTCCTTGGTATGCTGCTGGCCGTTTTCGTACCAGGAAGTTTGCAGGCCGTGGCGAAAGCGCTGGCGCAGGTGCCCGAACATACTCACCGATTTCAACTTGCCCGATGGAAAGTAAGCGCGCTCCGAACCGGCCACACTGTCGCGCCATACGGTTTCGAGACGGTAGGCCGCCCCGGCCCCGGAAGGCAGGCGGTGGTCGTGAGCATCAAAATAGTCAGTCTTTTTGGGCGGCAGAACCGCCTGTTGAGCCCTGGCCGGCCGGCCGGCCAGGGCAGCCAGCGCCAGCAGGGCGCACCGAAAATACTTCATTGGGTAGCAAGGAAAGCGGTGCGTGGAAGAACAGGCAAAATCAATTGCTTGAGCTGTAGTTACACCACTTCAAAGATGCGAAGTGGGTTTTGGAATTACAACCCAGCTGCCAAACCGGCCCCAAAAAAACCACCCGGCCCCTATTCAGGACCGGGCAGCACCGGATAAAATTCCAGCATTAGCATACGCTAGTTCAGCCCCGCAGCTACAGCCGCCTCCGCTTTCTCAATGGCCGCCTTCAGCCCGTCGGCATTCTTGCCGCCGGCGGTGGCGAAAAACGGCTGCCCACCGCCGCCACCCTGGATTTCCTTCGCCAGCTCGCGTACCAGCGTGCTGGCGTTGAGCTTGCCGGCCTTCGCAGTTTCATCATCCAGAATGACGGCCAATTGGGGCTTGCCGTCGATGTGGGCACCGAGCACCAGCACCAACGGCGCGGGAGCGGCCTGCCGCATCTCGAAGGCCAGCGTTTTCAGCGAATCGGCGGAGCCGGCGTGCACGGCGGCCGCCAGGAAATTCAGGCCGTTGGGCAGCTGCTTGAGTTGGGTGAGCAGCGTGCGGCGCTGAGCAGCCAGCTGCTGCATGGTGAGTTGTTCCAGCTGCTTGCGCAGGCTGGCCATCTCGTCGCCCTGCTTTTCGAGGGCGGTGAGCAAATGTTGGGGGTTGCCGAGGGCTTCGCGCACCTGGGCCAGCAGGTCGAGTTGCGCGTCCACGTAGGCTTCGGCCGCGCCGGCCGTCACGGCTTCGATGCGACGTACGCCCGCGCCCACGGCGCTTTCACTCGTGATTTTGAGGTAGCCGATGCTGCCAGTGTTGGCCACGTGCAGGCCGCCGCACAGCTCCACCGAGTAGCCCCTGTCAAAGGTGATGACGCGCACGAACTCGCCGTACTTCTCGCCGAACAGGGCCATTGCGCCCAGGTTTTTAGCCTCGGCGATGGGCACGTTGCGGCGCTCATCGAGCGGAATCTGCTGGCGTATTTTCTCGTTCACCAGCCGCTCAATCTCGCGCAGCTGCTCGTCCGAAACCTTGGTAAAGTGCGAGAAGTCGAAGCGCAGCAGCTTCTCGTTCACGAGCGAGCCTTTCTGCGCTACGTGGCTGCCCAGGATTTCGCGCAGAGCAGCCTGTAGCAGGTGGGTGGCCGTGTGGTTGTTCCTGATGAGGGCGCGCCGGGCGGCATCGGGCCGGGCCAGGAATTCCTCGGTCAGCTCCTGCGGCAGCTCCAGCGTGGTGTGGATGATGAGGTCGTTTTCCTTCTTGGTGTCGATGACGCGCACCTTGCTCAGGGTTGATTC
Organism: Bacteroidota bacterium; assembly: GCA_030853845.1. GTDB lineage: Bacteria > Bacteroidota > Bacteroidia > Cytophagales > Hymenobacteraceae > Hymenobacter. The sequence goes on from JALYUI010000265.1 coordinate 37,544, forward strand.
CAGGTAGCCGGTGTCGCCAATCTGGCCGCCGCTTTCGGCGTAAAACGGGGTTTGGTCGAACACCAGCTGGTACTCGGTTTTGCCCTTCTTGTCGACTTTGCGGTAGCGCAGCAGGCGGGCCGTGGCCTCGTCCTGGTCGTAGCCCACGAACACGTTGGGGGCGTCGTGCTCGGTCACGGTCACCCAGTCGCTCTGCTCGGTTTCCTGGGCGTTACGGCTGCGGTCCTTCTGTTTGGCCAGCTCCTTTTTGAAGCCTTCTTCGTCCACCGTCAGGCCCTTTTCGCGGGCGATGAGGGCAGTAAGGTCGAGCGGGAAGCCGAAGGTATCGGACAGCTCAAACGCAGTTTTGCCATCAATCACCCCGCCATTGGTGCGCGCGCTTTCTTCCAGCGCATCCAGCCGGCGCAGGCCGGTTTCCAGCGTTTTCAGGAAGGAAATTTCTTCCTCCTCAATCACTCGCTGCACGAAGGCTGTCTGAGCTTGGAGCTCGGGGAAGATGTTGCGCATCTGCTCGGCCAGCACCGGCACCAGCTTGAACAGGAAGGGCTGCTTCTGATTCAGCGACGAGAACGAATAGCGCACGGCCCGGCGCAAAATGCGGCGAATCACGTAGCCGGCCTTCACGTTGCTGGGCAGCTGGCCGTCGGCAATGGTGAAGGCGATGGTGCGGATGTGGTCGGCGATGACGCGGATGGCGATGTCCGTTTTCTCGTTCTCGGTGGTGGGCTGGTCCGTCACCTTCGCAGGCGCGGTGCCGTGGTACTCCACTCCTACTTCCTTGGCGATGAACTGGATGAGCGGCTGGAATACGTCGGTGTCGTAGTTCGATTTCACGCCCGATACGGCCATCATCAGGCGCTCGAAGCCCATGCCGGTGTCCACGCTCTGCTCGGGGAGCTTGATGAGGGATTTGTCGGCCAGGCGCTGGAATTCCATGAACACGTTGTTCCAGATTTCCACCACCTGCGGGTGGTCGGCGTTCACGAGGTCGCGGCCGGGGGTGGCAGCGCGTTCCTCATCGGAGCGCAGGTCGATGTGAATTTCGGTACACGGACCACACGGCCCCGTATCGCCCATCTCCCAGAAGTTGTCCTTCTTGTTGCCGGGCAGAATGCGGTCGTCGGTGGTGTATTGGCGCCAGAGGTTCTGGGTTTCGGTGTCGGGGCCGGTGCCGTCGGCAGCATCACCCTCGAAATAGGTGACGTAGAGGCGGTCTTTTTCGAGCTTGAACACATCGGTGAGCAACTCCCAGGCCCAGGCAATGGCGTCGGTTTTGAAGTAGTCGCCGAACGACCAGTTGCCCAGCATCTCGAACATGGTGTGGTGGTAGGT
>JALYUI010000305.1 GCA_030853845.1 Bacteroidota bacterium
AACCTGGACCGTGAGTGGTCCCACGCCCCTTACCGCCAGCATCAACAGCTTCGCCTTCAAAGACCAGATGAACGGCATTGCCTTCAACTCGAAATCGGGCGGTACGCCGGTGGCCACCACTGCGGTAAACGTGATGCGCACTTCCGATGGTGGGGCTACTTGGTCCACTATCACCCCGTTGAACGTGCCTTCGGGTAGCTTTTATCGCTACGCGATTGACGCGGTCGATGGGCGTTACTTTAGCTCCGGGCAGCGCTTCCCTACGGCGGCTGCGAACAATGACTTTGGTTATTCGACGAGCACTGATGGCGTGAACTGGACTAATTTGGTGGTTGGCGGTGCCGAGTTCTTCGCCTTCGACCTTATTTCGGGTACCACGGCCAATAATCCGACGGGCTATGCCGGACTCTCCACGACTGCCAGTGGAGTTGGGGGGATTTACAAAACCTCCAACGTGTTGCCTACCCGCGATGCGGCCCTGCAAAATGCCCTGAGCGTGTACCCCAACCCGAGCAATTCGGGCGTGTTCAGCGTGAACCTGGGCGCTAATCTGAAAGCCGGTGCCCTGGTGACCGTAGTAGACGCTCTGGGTCGTCAGGTGAAGTCGCAGACGTTGTCGGCTGCTACCGTGGGCGCGCAGCGTTTCTCGCTCGACCTGAGTGGGCAGAAAACCGGCGTGTACACCCTGCAAATCCGCACCGATGGCGGCATTGCTACGCAGAAACTGGTAGTGGAGTAAGCCGTTCGGCTTTCGCTCCTGAAAAAGGCCCTTCCCCGCCCGGGAAGGGCCTTTTTTGTGCCTATCAGAACGCCGCTGCCGTTGCTTTCCGGGCGCGGCCGGGGCGATGGAAAAAAGCCCCGGTTTAGCGGGTAAAAAGGCGGAAAAACGGGATAAAACCCGTACTTTTACTGTTCAGTACCTGGCCGCCTGATAGGCGGTTTAACGACCTGATTTAATCCCGCCCTCATGAGCGAAACAACCGCTAAAATTCCGCAGTCGGACTACACGGCCGACAGTATTCAAGTTCTCGAAGGTTTGGAGGCCGTGCGCAAGCGGCCCAGCATGTACATCGGCGACACTGGCCTCAAGGGCCTGCACCACCTCGTTTGGGAAGTGGTCGACAACTCCATCGATGAGGCCCTCGCCGGGCACTGCGACCTGATTAACGTCACCATCAACGAAAATAACTCCGTAACCGTCCGCGACAATGGCCGCGGCATTCCCGTCGACTGGCACGCCAAGGAAGGCAAGTCGGCCCTCGAAGTGGTGCTGACTGTGCTGCACGCCGGCGGTAAGTTCGACAAGGGCTCCTACAAAGTGTCGGGGGGCCTGCACGGCGTGGGCGTGAGCTGCGTGAACGCGCTCAGCACCGACCTGAAAGTGACCGTGCGCCTCAAAGGCCACGTCTACGAGCAGGAGTATAAAATTGGCTTCCCGCAGTACCCGGTGAAGGAAGTAGGCGATACCGATGAGCATGGCACCGAAGTGCAGTTCCTGCCCGACGCCAGCATTTTCACCGAAACTGAGTACCGCTACGACACCATCGCCTCGCGCCTGCGTGACCTGTCTTACCTCAACAAGGGCATCCGCATTACCCTTACCGACCGCCGCGAGACGCTGCCCGACGGCAGCTTCCGGGGCGAGGAATTCTACTCGACCGGCGGCCTGCGCGACTTTGTGCAGTACCTCGATGGTGAGCAGCGGCCTTCGCTGCTCTCGGAGCCTATTTACGTGGAGAGCGAGAAGGGCGGCACGCCCGTGGAAGTGGCCCTGCAGTACAATACCTCGTACCAGGAAAATGTCTATTCCTACGTCAACAATATCAACACCATTGAGGGGGGCACGCACGTGGCGGGCTTTCGCTCGGCCGTGACCCGGGTGCTGAAAACTTATGGCGACAAGAACAAGCTGTTCGAAAAAGCCAAGGTGGAAATTACCGGCGACGACTTCCGTGAGGGCCTCACGGCCGTTATCTCGGTGAAGGTGCAGGAGCCGCAGTTTGAGGGCCAGACCAAAACCAAGCTCGGCAACTCCGAAGTGAGTGGCGCGGTGAACTCAGTGGTGGGCGAAATCCTGACCCAGTACCTGGACGAAAACCCCAACCAGGCCAACCGCATCATGGAGAAGGTGATTCTGGCCGCTAAGGCCCGCATCGCTGCCCGCAAGGCCAAGGATATGGTGCAGCGCAAGGGCGTGCTGAGCAGCAACAGCCTGCCTGGCAAGCTGGCCGACTGCTCGGAATCGGACCCGGAAATCTGCGAGCTTTACCTCGTCGAAGGCGACTCGGCTGGTGGCACCGCCAAGCAGGGCCGCAACCGCGCCTTCCAGGCCATTCTGCCGCTGCGGGGTAAAATCCTGAACGTGGAGAAGGCCCAGGAGCACCGCATCCTGGAGAACGAGGAAATCAAGAACATGATTACCGCGCTGGGCGTGGGATTTAACGAGCGCAAGTCGCTGGCCTTCACGACCGATGATACGGGCGTGGAGACCGGCCCGCTCAACTTCGACAAGCTGCGCTACCACAAGGTCATCATCATGACCGATGCCGATATCGACGGCTCGCACATCCGCACGCTGATTCTGACCTTCTTCTTCCGCTATATGCGCGAGCTGGTCGACCGCGGCTACATCTATATTGCCCAGCCGCCGCTTTACCTGGTAAAGCGCGGCAAGGAAGAGCGCTACTGCTGGAATGAAGAAGAGCGTATGGCAGCTCAGGCCGACCTCGGCCGGGGCAAGCCCGATACGGTAAATGTGCAGCGCTACAAGGGCCTCGGTGAAATGAACGCCGAGCAGCTCTGGACCACCACCATGCAGCCCATGACCCGCACCCTGAAGCAGGTAACGGTAGAGTCGGCCGCTGAGGCCGACCACCTGTTCTCGATGCTCATGGGCGACGAAGTAGCCCCGCGCCGTGATTTCATCGAGCGGAATGCCAAATATGCCAAGCTGGACGTGTAATCGGCTGCTTTCGTGAAAAGGCCCGCTTTGCAGCGGGCCTTTTCTTTTGCCCTTTTTTCAATCTGATATCATGCGACAATTGATTTCTTCCGGCGCTCCGTGGGAGCCCATCGTGGGCTATTCCCGCGCCGTGCGCGTGGGCAACGTAGTGGAAGTGGCCGGCACCACCGCGCAGGATGGTGCCGTTGTCACAGGTGGGGCCGATGTGTATGCTCAAACCAAGCGGGCGCTGGAGAAAATCGGCGAGGCACTGGATGCTGCTGGCGCTTGCTTTGCCGACGTGGTGCGCACGCGCATGTTCGTGACGGACATTGCGCAGTGGGAAGCTGTAGGGCGGGCGCACGGCGAAGTATTTGGCGAAATCCGGCCGGTAACTTCCATGGTGGAAGTGCGGGCGTTGATTGACCCGCGATTGTTAGTAGAAATTGAGGCCACGGCCATTATTTCCACGTAATAGATTATTTACAGGCCATTCGTGGCGTATTTTGCCCGGCATCCCACTATCTATTATGAAGCTCTTTAAGTCCTCCGACCTTATCCGCAAAAGCAAGTACATCAGCCGCGATTTGAGCTGGCTGCG
>JALYUI010000318.1 GCA_030853845.1 Bacteroidota bacterium
CACCCGCGGCAATGCAAGTAGCCAGAAGCAAATTTTTCATGGTTGTGGGGGGTGAAGGTGAAAAAAGTGCCAAAAAAAATATTTTATGTTCAAATGATTTTTTGTCTTACGTTTGGATTGGTCAAACACACCAGTTAGGCCATCAACCGCATCTTTTCACCTTCACCCCCCACAACCATGAAAAATTTGCTTCTGGCTACTTGCATTGCCGCGGGTGTTAGCATTGCCCCGGCCGCCTTCGCTGGTCCCGGCGACGGCGCCTACTCACAAGCCATGATGAGCCGGGCCACCACGCTCACCCGGGCCCTGGCTCAGCGCATCCACTTCAACGAGGCACAGTACCTCGCCATTAAGCAGCTGCACCTCCAGATGCTGACTGAGCGCCGCGACCTGGAGATTATGCTCAACGGGGCCAACGCCGAGGAGCGCGACAACCAGCTGGCCATTGCCCAGCAGCGCTACGAAACCGAGCTCAGCCAGCTCCTCCAGCCCGAGCAGCTGGTGGCTTATCAGGACTTGCGCACCAGCTTCACCGCGCACCGCCTCAAATAGGGGAGGAGCCTGAAACTGCCGCGCACGAAAAAGCCCGCTTTGCAGAGCGGGCTTTTTGTATTGAGGGCCGGATGGCCAATAATGTCAGATAGAATTAGCGGGCGGCCATCTCGACGTAGTTGCGCTCGGTTTCGCCGGTGTAAATCTGGCGGGGACGGCCAATGGGCTCCTTGTTCTCGCGCATTTCCTTCCACTGGGCAATCCAGCCGGGCAGGCGGCCCAGGGCAAACATCACGGTGAACATCTCGGTGGGGATGCCCAGCGCCTTGTAGATGATGCCGGAGTAGAAGTCGACGTTGGGGTAAAGCTTGCGCTCGATGAAGTACTGGTCGGTGAGAGCGGCCTGCTCCAGCTCCTGCGCAATTTTCAGCAGGGGGCTGTCCTGCAGGCCCAGGGCCTTCAGCACTTCGTCGGCGGCCTTCTTGATGATGGTGGCGCGGGGGTCGAAGTTCTTGTACACGCGGTGGCCGAAGCCCATGAGGCGGAACGAGTCGTTCTTGTCCTTGGCTTTGTCGACCCACTTCTTGGTGTCGCCGCCATCAGCCTCAATCGATTCGAGCATTTCCACCACTTCCTGGTTGGCGCCGCCGTGCAGCGGACCCCACAGGGCGTTGATGCCGGCCGAAACCGAGCCGTAGAGGCTGGCGTTGGCCGAACCCACGAGGCGCACGGTGCTGGTGGAGCAGTTCTGCTCGTGGTCGGCGTGCAGAATCAGCAGCTTGTTGAGCGCACTGACGACGATGGGGTTGATTTCATACTTCTCGGTGGGGAAGCTGAACATCATGTACAGGAAGTTGGCGCAGTAGTCGAGGTCGTTGCGCGGGTAAATGAGCGGGTGGCCCACCGAGTTTTTGTAGCTCCAGGCGGCAATAGTCGAAATCTTGGCCATCAGGCGCACGATGTTCAAATCCAGCTCTTCCTTGCTGATTTCGGGCGCGATGCTCTTCGGATAGAAGGCGGTGAGCGAGCAAATTAGCGAGGAGAGAATGCCCATTGGATGGGCCGAGGAGGGAAAACCGTCGAGAATCTTGCGAATGTCTTCGTGCACCAGCGTGTGCTGGGTTATCTCGTGCTTGAATTTATCGAACTCGGCCGTGGTGGGCAAGGCACCGTAAATCAGCAGGTAAGCCACTTCCAGGAAGCTCGACTTCTCAGCCAGCTGCTCGATGGGGTAGCCCCGGTAGCGCAGAATGCCCTCCTCGCCGTCGAGGAAAGTGATGGCGCTTTTGGTGGCCCCGGTATTTTTATAGCCCGAATCGAGCGTCACGTAGCCGGTCTGGTCGCGGAGTTTTCCGATGTCGAACGCTTTTTCGTGTTCGGTGCCTTCAATGACGGGCAAGGTGATGGACTTGCCGTCGAGAATGAGTTCAGCAGTTTCTGCCATGGACGGGAGGGGTGAGAGGGAAATAACAGTGCGAAACTACGCCACAGGGCGTAAGCCGGGAAATGTTTTGCCCCGGCTCGACCCTAACAATACCCCCGGACCCGGCTGGAGGTTTCGTCTGGTGGCCGGAAAAACTAGCTTTCCGGCCCCGGCAACGATTGCGAAGATTCTGCCAGACCCACCAGCAAGATTTCTTACTTGCCAATACAGAACTGGGTAAAAATGCTGGTAAGCAGGTCATCGGACGAAATTTCGCCGGTAATCTCGCCCAGCGCGGCCAGGGCGTGGCGCAGGTCGGCGGCCAGCAGTTCGGTGCCCCGGCCGGTATCGAGGCCGGCTTGTACGGCTGCCAAGTGCGCAACGGCCGTTTCCAGGGCGCGGGCGTGCCGCACATTGGTCACGATGGTGGCCGAGGCCGTGTGCTCGATGGCCGTGCCGCGCACCTGCCGCACCAGCTCCGCCTGCAATTCCGGCAGCCCCTGACCCTGGCCGGCCGCCAGCAGCACCAGCGGTATGCCGGTGGCCGCGCCTGACCCGACGGAAGCCTGAAAATCTGCCTCGAACGCCGTCAGGACTTCGGGCGTGGCCAAATCGATTTTATTGCCCACGGCCAGTACCGGCAAATCGAGCCCAGCGGTGAGGTCCTGAATCTCAGCCCGTACTTCGGCCGGGGTGCGCTCCAATACGTCGAAAAGGTAGAGCAGCAGGGCGGCCTGGCGCACGCGCTGCCGGGTGCGGGCCACACCAATGGCTTCCACCTCGTCGGCGGTGTCGTCGCGCAGGCCGGCGGTATCCACGAAGCGGAATCGCAGGCCGTCGATGCTCACCTCATCTTCAATAAAGTCGCGGGTGGTACCTGGAATGGCCGACACAATGGCGCGCTCCTCCCGCAGCAGCGCATTGAGCAGGGTCGACTTGCCGGCGTTGGGCCGCCCGGCAATCACGGCCGTGATGCCGTTTTTGATGACGTTACCCAGCTCGAACGAGCGCAGCAGGCTGGCCACTACGCCGCGTACCTCCGTGAGCAGCCGGGCCAGGCCAGTGCGGTCAGCAAACTCCACGTCTTCTTCGCCGAAATCCAGCTCCAGCTCCAGTAGCGAGGCAAATTGTACCAGCCGCGCCCGCAGCCCGCGCAGCTCCTGCGAGAAGCCGCCGCGCAGCTGGTTGAGGGCCACGCGGTGGCTCAGGGCCGAGTCGGCGGCAATGAGGTCGGCTACGGCTTCGGCCTGGGCCAGGTCCAGCGCCCCGCTCAGGAAAGCCCGCTTGGTGAACTCGCCGGCTTCGGCCAGGCGCGCGCCCTGGCGCAGCAGCAGGGCCAGCACCTGCCGCACCACGTAGTCGGAGCCGTGGCAGCTAATTTCAACTACGTCCTCGCGGGTAAACGAGTGGGGAGCGCGGTACAGGGCCACCACTACTTCGTCGAGAATGTTGCCGGTTTCCGGGTCGTGCAGAGTGCCGTAATGCAGGGTGTGGCCGGGCTTTTCGGCCAGCCGCTTTTTTGAAAAAACGCTAGCTACAATGGAAACCGCAGCCGGCCCAGAGAGGCGAACCACGGCCAGCGCTCCCGCGCCAGGTGGGGTCGAAAGGGCAACGATGGTATCGGAAAAAAGCAGCGAAGCCACGGTAGCGGGAAGGTTAAGCAGGGGAGTTTAGGAGGATTAGAGCCGCACATTTCCGTCTCATATTTGAACGGAAACCACCCTTGTCGTTCAATGACAAGACGCAAATATTCGTCTCTACTACGGCGGTCAACCGCAGGCAATTAAGCTAGGCCGTCACGAAAAGGTTGCGGCTAACTTCAGCCGAAATGAAAATATTTCGATTGCAATTCAAGTTGATTTCAAGCGAGTTGTCAAACTCTACCTTGTCAATCACTTTAATAATAGTACCGAGCTGTAGGCCGGCTTTGGCCAGGTATTGCAGGAAGGGCGGTGAGGTGTTGCGCACGGCTGCCAGCGTGCCGCCTTCGCCCGGGAACAGGTCGGCGAGCAGGCGGGTGGTGGGGCGGCGCATGGCCCCGTCTTCGGTCGGGATAGGGTCGCCATGGGGGTCGAGGGTGGGGTAGCCCAGGAAGGCATCGAGCCGGCGCATGAGCAGCGGAGACTGTACGTGCTCCAGCTCCTCGGCCACCTCGTGCACCTCGTCCCAGCTGAAGCCGAGCTGCTGCACCAGAAACACTTCCCACAGTCGGTGCTTGCGCACGGTGAGCAGGGCCACCTGCCTGCCGGCCGGCGTAAGTTGCACGCCCCGGTACCGCTCGTAGGCTAGGAGGCCTTTCTCGGCGAGGCGGCGCAGCATGTCTGTCACCGAAGCGGCCCGGGTATCGAGGGCGGCGGCAATACGGTTGGTGCTCACGCCTACCGTGTCGGGCTCGGCCTCAGCCAGCTTAAAAACGGCTTTCAGATAATTTTCCTCGGTGTGACTGGGCATTCTTTTGAGTTATGAATTATGAATTATGAGTTATGAATTGAGGACAGCAAATGGCAAGTACTGCCAACTCATAATTCATAACTCATAATTCATAATTGCCTTTTACCATTTAATCAACGCCGAGGCCCAGGTGAAGCCCGAGCCGAAGGCGGCCAGGCACACGAGGTCGCCGCGCTTGATTTTGCCTTCCTGCACGGCTTCGCTCAGGGCAATGGGAACGGAGGCGGCGGTGGTGTTGCCGTAGCGCTGGATGTTGCTGAAAACCTTGTCGTCGCTCAGGCCCATTTTCTGCTGCACGTACTGTGTGATGCGCAGGTTGGCCTGGTGCGGAATGAGCATGTCGATGTCGGTCGGTTGCATGCCGTTCTGGTCGAGGGCCTCCTTGATAACCTGCGGGAAGCGTACCACGGCGTGCTTGAACACGTTCTGGCCGTTCATGTAGGGGTAGAGGTCGGCCTTATTGTCGAAGATGTACTGCACGCGGTTGTTGCGGTTCGAGCCGGGCTCCTTCACAATCAGCTCTTCGGCGTATTCGCCTTGCGAGTGCAGGTGAGTGCTGAGGATGCCCTGGCCCTCGGTGGTGCTCGGGCGGAGGATGACTGCTCCGGCCCCATCGCCGAAGATTACCGAAACACCCCGGCCTTCGGGCGACATATCGAGGCCCGAGGAGTGGATTTCTGAGCCTACGACCAACACCGTGTCATACATGCCGGTGCGCACGAATTGGTCGGCCACTGATAGGCCATACACGAAGCCGGAGCACTGGTTGCGTACGTCCAGCGCCGGGCAATTATTCGTGATGCCAAGCTCACGCTGGAGCAGCACCCCCGAGCCGGGAAAAAAGTAATCGGGCGACAGCGTGGCGAACACAATCAGCTGCACGTCGTTGGGCGTGAGGCCGGCCATGTCGAGGGCCTTGCGGGCAGCGTTGGCGGCCATGTTGGCGGTGGTGTCCTTGCCTTCCTCAAACCAGCGGCGCTCCTTGATACCGGTACGCTCCTGAATCCAGGCATCCGAAGTATTCATCAGGGGTTCCAGCTCGGCGTTGGTAACGACCCGGCTCGGCACGTAATGTCCGATGCCGGCGATGAAGGAGTGACGTAAAGCTGTCATATAAGCAAAGAATGGGGGTGGGAATACGAAGAGAGTAGTGCAGGGCTAAATGGGGCGATTATCAGCACCACAAAAGGCGAACGCAAAAGGGGGCGCAAAGGTGAGGGTTTAAATGAAAGAATCCAGCAAACGCCACAATTTTTTGCCCTCGCTGGCCCACTGCACATCGTTTAGGATGCCGGCCGGATAGAAGCAAGCAGCCTGCAGCTTTCGCACCAGCGCGGGCCCATCGGGCAGGTGCTGGAAGTCGACGGCGAGGCCGGCCCCGTGCCGCGCAATCTCCGCCTGCCACAGCGGATTGGGCGGGGCCAGTACCGGTAGGCCGTGGGCCAGGTATTCGAACAGCTTGGTGGGCCGGCAGCGCGCCGAGCTCGGATGCAGCCGGTAAGCCAGCAGACCCAGATGGCTGCGCCTGATTTCGGCCACGATGCGGGCGTGAGGTACTAATCCGGCCCCGCCAATCAGAATAAGCCAATCGTCGTGCTGCGTAGCCTTGTGCAGCAGCTGCCGCAGTAGCTCGGGCTGCTGGCAGAAGCCGATGATGGTGAGCCGCAGCCCGCCCGGCCAAGCCGCGTGCAGCTTTTCGGCCAGGGCAATGGCTTCCCACACGCCGTTGAGCTCGGAAATGGTGCCGGAAAAGAGCAGGCGCAACGGCTCGGTTATGGGCGGCAAGGCAGTAGGCCGCGCGGGCAGCACTTCGCCGGGCTCGGGCTGGTACTTGTTTTCGAGCACTACCACGCGGCCCGCCGGCAGCTGGCTCAGGAAAGGCAATTCCCCAGCGTAGCTTTCCTCGGCCAGCGTGATTCCCGCTGCCCGCCGGGCCGCCCGCGCCTCCACCCAGCGCAGGCCCGCCGCCAGCCAGCGCCGCGTGAAGCCCTGATACACGCGCTGAGTCGAAACATTGAGGGCGTAGTTTTCGCGGATGTCGTAGATGAACCGCCGGCCCTGGCCCAGCGCCTGCCAAAGCAGCGTGAGGGGCAGCAGCTCCGGCGCGTGCACGACCAACAGCTGGGGCCGCACCCGGCGCAGCAGCTGCCAGAAGCGCCACTGCGCAGCCAGGCGGCCCAGGCTCAGGCGGGAGCCCTGGAACAGGGGATGCAGCGAGAGGCGCGGAGTAGCTTCGGGGGCTGAAGTATCCAGGGTGTCGCCGGCGTCGTGCCCGGTTGCGCTACCGGTTGTGCGCCCGGCAATATGTACCTGCACCGCGGGCCGCGCCAGCAGGGTTTCGGCAAACTTGCCACGCATGCGCGTATCGTCCACGGGTTTGAGCACCGAGGCCAGCAGCACAACCAAAGGAGCGGAATCCGGCGCAAGCACAGCCCAAAGATGGTAGTTTTGCTCCGGTGTCGGAGTGCAGGTTTTTGCCGCCGGCCCGAATTCGCGTTTTAATCAACTGTTTATGTCTGACATTCAAGCCCTCATCGAAGCCGCCTGGGCCAACCGCGCCCTGCTCCAAACTTCCGAAACCAAAGCTGCCATCGAGCACGTCATCGAAGAGCTCGATAAAGGCCGTCTGCGCGTAGCCACCCCGCCCGCCGAAGACGGTGGCGAGTGGAGCATCAACGAATGGGTGAAAAAGGCCGTGATTCTGTACTTCCCGCTGCGCCAGATGAGCACCCAGGAAGTCGGCCCGTTCGAGTACCACGACAAAATGCTGCTCAAAACTGATTATTCCGGCCAGCAGGTGCGCGTAGTGCCGCCCGCCGTGGCCCGCTACGGCGCGTTTCTAGCCCCCGGCGTCATCTTGATGCCAAGCTACACCAACATCGGGGCCTACGTGGGCGAGGGCACAATGGTGGACACCTGGGCCACCGTGGGCAGCTGCGCGCAAGTAGGCAAAGGCGTGCATCTGAGCGGCGG
>JALYUI010000320.1 GCA_030853845.1 Bacteroidota bacterium
GGCCTCCGGGAACTGGCGGCGCTGGTAGCGCGGGCCGATGTTCTGGAGCTTGGGCTCAATCCAGATTTGCAGGAAATTCACGTCGGTGTCGCCCACGTTGTGCTCCTCGTGGCGCAGGCCGCTGCCGGCGCTCATAATCTGCACCCAATCCTGGTGCACTACTTCGGTGTAGCCGAGGGTATCCTTGTGGTTCATACTGCCGGCCAGCATCACCGAAATGATTTCCATGTTGGCGTGGCCGTGGATGCCGAAGCCGCCGCCGGGCTGCACCACGTCGTCGTTGAACACGCGCAGCAGGCCGAAGCCGCTACGCTCGGGGTCGGGGTAGGGGCCGAAGCTGAGCGAGAGGTGGCTTTTCAGCCAGCCGATGTCTTTGAGGCCGCGCTCGGCGGCGCGGGTGAGGCGGGTTTTCATGAGGTAGGGAGTCGGTGATGATTGCAACGGTGCTAAAAAGAACGTCATGCTGAACGTAGTGAAGCATCTCTACCGCTTCGTTGGACGACACTGATGAAGCGGTAGAGATGCTTCACTGCGTTCAGCATGACGTGCTGTGGACAACGAAATCAAAATTCCATCGGCACTTCCATCAGCAGCAGCTCGGCGTTGCTGTCGGCACTTATTTCGAGCTTCTCGGTTTCCCAGATGCCGAAGCCGTCGCGCCGGTGCAGGACCTGGCCGTTGATGGTCACGTTGCCTTCGAGTACGAAGGCATAGACGCCGTTGCCGGCTTTTTTCAGGGCGTAGTCGGTCGTGAAGCCCTTATCGAGGTTGCCGAGGTGGAACCAGGCATCCTGCTGGATGTGCGGGTTGCTGCCATCGCCGGCCGGCGATACTACCTGTAGCAGCTGGTTGTGGCGGGCCTGCGGGGCGAAGGTTTCCTGGCCGTAGTGGGGCGTGATGCCGCGCTGGTTGGGGAATACCCAGATTTGCAGAAACTTCACTTCCTGCTTGCTGTTGTGGTTTTTTTCGGAGTGGGCCACGCCGGTGCCGGCACTCATCACCTGCACATCGTGCTGGCGGATGACGGTTTTGTTGCCCATCGAATCCTGGTGCTCCAGGTCGCCGGACAGCGGGATGGAGATAATCTCCATGTTATCGTGCGGGTGCTTGCCGAAGCCCATACCGCCGGCCACGGTGTCGTCGTTCAGCACGCGCAGCGCGCCGAAGTGCAGGCGCTCGGGGTTGTTGTAGCCGGCAAAGCTGAAGCTGTGGAAGGAATTGAGCCAGCCATGATTGGCGTGGCCCCGGGTATCGGCGGGGTGCAGAACGGTGCGGGACATGATTTGAGCGATTTAGGCGAGTTAATGATACAGGTGTATGTACATTTAATGTGCATACATCTTTATGTCTGAAAAAGTTTTCCCGGCCGTCTTTTCTGCCCTCATCGCCGGAGGCGGGCGGCCACCCGATACCTTTGCCCGGCACCAGCAGCCCGCCTCCGCTTTATGATTCGTACGGTCATCTTCGATATGGACGGTGTTATCATCGACACCGAACCCATCCATCACCAGGCCTTCCTGGCCGCGTTTGCTGAGCTGGGCATCACCGTTTCGGCGGCCGAATACGCCAGCTTCCTGGGCAAATCGACCCGCAACGTGTTCCAGCTGCTCAAGCAGAAGTACGGCTTCCCGCAGGAAGTGGAAGCCATGGTGCTGCGCAAGCGCGAGCTGTTCAACGAAGTATTCGACACCGATGCGACGCTGGATTTGCTGCCCGGCGTGCGCCCGCTCATCGAAGACCTGCGCCGCCACGGCGTGCAGCTGGTAGTCGCGTCTTCCGCCTCCAACGCCACCATTGCGCGGGTGTTCGACCGATTCGGGCTGCGGCCCTACTTCACGCACCTCGTCAGCGGCGAGGACTTTGCCGAATCCAAGCCCAACCCGGCCATTTTCCTACGGGCCGCCGAGCTGGCCCAAACGCCCGTGGCCGGGTGCATCGTTATCGAAGACGCGGCCAACGGCGTGGCGGCGGCCAAAGCCGCCGACATCTACTGCATTGCCTATGCCAGCCCGCACTCGGTGGGGCAGGACCTGCACCAGGCCGACCGCATCATCCGGGATTTCGCCGAGCTGAGCGCGGCTGGTATCGAAGCCATCGAGCCAGCCTAGCCGCTCGGGCTACTCAAACCGTTTCAGCTCCTGGCGCTCAAACTGCCATTCCGGGGTATCGAACGTAGCTTCGGTAGCGGCCGGTACTGCAAACCACGCCCCGAGGCCGGGGGCATCCACATTGCGCAGCACGTGGATGCTCTGGGCCGGCATGTAGCTCTGGGCCAGCAGCAGGTATTTCTGATGCGTCGTTGAATTCTCCGCCACATCCACTACCAGCACGGCATGGCCAGGCGAGCCGCCGTGAATAAGTACGTCGCCGGGCAGCACCTGCGCCAGCGACACCGGCCGCAGCTCCCGGCTTAGCGAAAGCGTGCCCGCGTAGCCGAAGGTGGGCACCAGATAGCGGGCCAGGGCGGCGTGGGTGGGTGCTTCGGCGGACCGGGTGGCCGGCAGCACCTCCTCGTTCACCACCCGAAAGGTGCGGCCGGCCACAAAATCCGAAAACCAGAAATCATAGCCCGTGGTGAGGTGAAAATGCACCTTGTTCGGGTCGTGGCTGAAGCCGTATTCGGCCCGCAGGCGAATCACGGCATCGGCGCACTGCTGCAAATCCTGGGGCGGCACGTCGATATTGACCACGGCGGCCACTACGTTTTGCGGGGTTTTTAGCTGACCGTTGAAGAGGCGGGCTTTGGTGCCGGCGGGCTTCAGCGGCAGCCCGCGCAGCCACTCGCCCCAGGAGCCGGCCGTTACGGGCACGCGCCGGCAGCTGGCCGGGATGGGGAAGCGGGCGGCCAGCG
>JALYUI010000358.1 GCA_030853845.1 Bacteroidota bacterium
GCTGCCTGCCGCCGCACCAGCTGCCCCAGGGTATTGCGTATTTGGATTTCCTGGAGGCCAAAATCGACTGGCAGCTCCACTCGGAGCAGGCCGGTGGTGGGGTTGGGGAACACGCTGAATCCGGCACTGGCAGCTGCCGCCCGCGTGGGCAACACCGTAGCGTAGACCAGCGCCGCCGCATCGGCCGAGGCTTGCAGCTGCGCCAGGGTGGGGGCTGCCAGCACGGCGAAAGCCATGGTGGCCGAGTCGCCGGGGGCCAGGCGAGCCAGGCGGGTGCCGAGCACCTGCAGCACGTCGGCACCGTTGGGCAGGCCGGCGGTGCGCTGAGCGCGGGCGGTGCCGCTGCTCAGGGTGAGGAATTTTTCGGCTGGCGAGAAGCCGTCGGCCAGGCGCACGGGGCTGCCGGCTGGGGCGGCGTTGTCGATGGAGTACACGGCTGGCAAGCCGCCGCGCAGCAGCCGAATGCCCGCGAATGCGCCGGGCGTGGGCGTGGCCGGGGGGGGTAGCTGGCCCAATGCGTAGCAGTAGCCCAGGGAGCGGGCGCTGTCGTAGGTGGCTACGTTGTGGCCGGCCCCGTCGGCGGTGGGCAGGTCCCAGTCAGCGTAAATGCCGGCGTAAAGGGGATTGAGGGTGTCGGCGGTGAGGTTTTTCAGCGAGTATTCGAGCAGCACGAAGTTGCGACGGCCGGGCGTGGCCCAGGCGTAGGCACGCTGGCGCACGGCTACGCCCACGCTGCGAGCGGCGGCCCCGGCGGCCGGAATCGTGTCCTGAAACGCCAGACGGGCTTCCTGGTCGGCGCGGGGGCCGGGCTGCTGGCGGGTGGCCTGGCGCAGGCTGAAAAACGACTGGCGCGACTGTCCCCGCGCGCTGCGCAGGCGGTCGGACACCCGGCTGGGGGTGGTGGCCAGCAGCAGGCCGCTCTCGGCCAGCAGGTTGCCGCTGCCCCGGTAGCTCAGGCCCGCGCCGATGGTGGCGTTCAGGTCGTCGTAGGCCAGACTGCCGCGGCTGGTCAGGGTCAGGTGCAGGTCGTTGGCGTCGAGCACCACGTAGTCCGGGTTCAGCACCAGGTCCACGAACTGGTCGAGCTGAAAGCCGCCGGCGGCCGTGAGGCGGTAGCGCAAGGTGGCGTGGGTGTTCAGCGGAATGCCCGTGGCCGCCACGGCCAGGCGGAAGGGGGCGGCGGCGTTATCGGTGCGGGCCAGGGTGGCCAGGCTGCCCGCCGCAAAGCTGCCCGCCGATACCGTGAGGTAGGGCGAGAGCGAGGTGAGGGTAACGGTGAGGCCTGCCACGGGGGCCAGCAGGTTCTGCACATTCGCCGTCAGGCTGATAGTTTCGCCGGGCGCGTAGGCGGCCCGGGCGGGCGCGAAGGTGCTGCTCACCACCCGTGCTTCGGTGAGGTTGGCGCGGGTGAGGGCGGCCAGCACGTTGAGGCGGCCGGTGCCCAGGCGGCCCATCCAGGCGGCGTTGGCGGGCAGCTGGTCGATGGGGTCGGTGGGCTGGCGCAGGCGGGCTGCTACCTGGTCGGCGGTGTAGGCGGGGAACTGCCGGCGCACCAGGGCCGCCGCGCCGGCCACCTGCGGCGCGGCAAACGAGGTGCCGCCCACGGCGATGTAGTCGTTGTCGGCGGGGCCGCTGCTGGTGGGGCCGTGGTAGCCGTAGGTGGTGAGAATGCTGATGCCGGGAGCCACCAAATCGATGCGGTGGCTGAAGGTGGAACTGCCCACTTTCTGGTCGTTGCTATCCACTCCCGACACCGACAACACGTGCTGGTAGCTGGCGGGGTAGAATTCGAGGTCGGCGGGCGTGTTGCCGGCGGCGGCCACCAGCACGGCATCGCGGTTCACGGCGGCGTAGGTAATGGCATCCTGCTCGAATTGCGAGTAGCCGCCCGGCGCGCCCCAGCTCATGTTGATGACCTGGCAGCCGTGGTCGGCGGCGTACACCACCGCCTCAATGCCGGCAAAGGTGCCCGTGGGCGTGTTGGGGTAGATGTTCAGCGGCATAAACCGGCAGCGGTTGCCCACGCCGGCAATGCCCTGGCCGTTATCGGCGCGGGCCGCCGCCACCCCGGCCACCAGCGAGCCGTGAATGATGTTGATGTCGTAGCCCGCGTCGTTGTCGTTGTTGGCCAGGTCCCAGCCCGTGAAGTTGTCGATGTAGCCATCACGGTCATCGTCGATGCCGTTGATGGGGTCGGCGTAGTTATGTTTCACCTGGGCGGCCAGGTCGGCATGGGTGAGGCGCACGCCGCCGTCGGTGATGCCGATAACGATGCTGCTGTCGCCGCGGGTTACGTCCCAGGCGCGGTAGGCCTTAATCTGCTTCAGATAATACTGCCCGGCCGCGAGGCTGGTAATCGTGGAGTCGGCCAGCGGGTCGTTGGGCTGGTACTGCGGCCGGCGGATGTAGAGCGGCTCGACGTAGGCAACCGCCCCGGTGGCCAGCAGTACGGCCCGCGCCCGCGCCAATTCGGCTGAGGTCTGAAACTGATAAATTCCGCGCAAATCCACGCTGCCGGGCCGCTCGGCGCTAGGCGGCAGCGCCCGCGGAAACTTCTGTGCCAGCAGGCCGGCACCAAGCGTGCGCAGGGCAGCTTCGAGCGCCGCTACCGGCTGGCCCGGCCGCAGCTTTAGCACCAGCCGGCCGGGAATGGTGGGCGGGGCCGGCTGGGCACGCAGCGGGGCAGCCAGAGCCAGGACCAGCAGGAGCAGAACGAGGCGTAACGGGTTTTTCATCAGGCCGAAAGAAGCGGGAGTGACGGGGGCGACTAAAGATACTACACTACGAAAGGCAGCTCGGTTCGGACTGCGGTGGGAATTTGGTTGGAGAAGGGTGATAACTGAACGTCATGCAGAGCGCAGCGAAGCATCTCGCGTGTGGT
>JALYUI010000379.1 GCA_030853845.1 Bacteroidota bacterium
CGGCGGGCACGGCGCGGGCCAGCAGCGTCTGGCTGTCCGACACCCATTCGAAGGAGGTTCCGAAGGCATCGTTCAGCGGCGTGGCCAGCAGGCGGCGGGCGGTGGCAGTGGCCACGTCGGCCACCCACAATTCCACGCGCCCATCGAGGCCCGAGCCGGGCGTGGTGAGGGCAAAAGCCAGCGTTTTATTGTCGGGCGACCAGCTCAGGCCGCTAAGGCGGGCGGCGGCAGGGAGGCCTTTTACATCGGTTTCGGGGCCATTGGGCAGCTTTTTCAGCTTGATGCCCACGGCGTAGCTCACCCGGCTGGGGCCGTTGGTACGGGGGTTGAAGCGCAGGCCGGCCAGGCGCAGCTCGGGCTGCGAGAGCTCGGCCACGGTGGGAAAGTCCTGCACGGCCAGCAGGGCCAGGGTGCGGCCGTCGCTGGCCAGGCTGACGCGCGGCGTGGGCGGAGCCAGCAGCAAATCCTGCAAGGCCTGGGGCGGAGTCTGGTACTTGAAATCCTGGGCCTGGGTCATAGCAGCGGCACTCAGCAAAAGGGTGGCAGTGAGGTGTATTTTTTTCATGGCTTAACCGAAAAGCGAAAAGCCCGGGCGAACCGGCCAGGCAGGCCTGCAAGGTAACAACCCCGCCCGACCAGTCAACCGGCCGCCTGCCTGGCGCGGCGGCCAATGGTGCGCCAACCGGCCGCCGGAGCGAACTTTGTGGCGCGGAGCGCGTTGCCTGCTTTGGGCCGGGGTTCCGGCCCGGCTGCGCCGGACCGCTGCCGTTTCGCCCATTTCCAACTCCTGTTTCCCGCGCCGGCCGGGCTTTTCCACATTTCTCCTCCTGCTATGTCCACCAAAATTACCCGCTGCCTGCAGCTGGCGCTGCTCCTGCTACTGGCGCTACCAGCCCCCGTCCGCGCCCAAACCACCGTTATCAGCACCATTCAGGCGGGCGGGCTCACGCGCGAGTACCGCCTCTACGTGCCGGCCATCTACACCCGCACCACCGGCGCCGTGCCGCTGCTGCTGAACCTGCATGGCTACGGCATCGACAACTTTCAGCAGGAAAACTACGGCGACTTCCGCACCCTGGCCGACACCGCCAACTTCCTGGTCGTGCATCCCAACGGTACTATCGATGCCACCGGCAACCGCTTCTGGAACACCTTCGGCGCGCGCGGCAGCGGGGTCGATGACGTGGCCTTCCTCTCGGCGCTTATCGACACGCTGGCCAGCCGCTACCGCGTCGATTTGAACCGCGTGTACAGCACGGGCATGAGCAACGGCGGCTTTATGAGCTACGAGCTGGCCTGCCAGCTGAGCAACCGCGTCGCGGCCATCGTCTCCGTCGCGGGCAGCATGACGGCCAGCCGCCTCGTGGGCTGCACCAGCGGCCGCCCGGTGCCGGTAATGGAAATCCACGGCAACGCCGATGGCACCGTGCCCTACCCGGGCGGCACGGCGCTGCAATTCGTAGCCATTCCCACGCTGCTCAATAGCTGGGTGCAGCGCAACGGCTGCAATCCCACACCGGTAGTCACGGCCGTGCCCGACCTCAATACCACCGACGGCTGCACTGCCGAGCGCAGCGTGTGGAGCGGCGGCCGCAACGGCAGCGTGGTCGAGCACTACCGCATTATCGGTGGGGGCCACACCTGGCCGGGCACGGCCTACACCACCTTTGGCGTGACGAATCTGGACATCAGCGCCAGCCGTGAGGCCTGGCGTTTCCTGCGCCGCTACCGCCTCAGCCAGCTACTGCCCACGCGCGGGGCAGCTGTGCCCGCTGCTTCCCGCCTGCTGCTGCTGCCCAACCCCGCCACCGACCAGCTGCAGCTCGATGCCGGGCAGCGCCTTGGGGCCGAGGTCCTGACGGTGCGCGATGCCCTGGGCCGCACCGTGCCCGCCACCGCCCAGCCCACCGCCAACGGCCGCCTGCAACTAAGCACTGCCACCTGGCCGGCCGGGGTGTACCTGCTGACGGTGGCACTGCCCGGTGGCGAGGTGCTGCACCAGAAGCTGGTGAAGCAGTAGGGTTTACGGTGGCCACCGGCTCCGGCCGGCCGTATAGCGGGCTGGTGCTTTCATTATTTCCGCATGGCTCCCTCCTGCTACATTGGCTGCTCCGGCTTCTCTTTCCGCGACTGGAAGGGCATTTTTTATCCCGAAGGCCTGCCCCCGCGCAAGTGGTTCGAATACTACTGCACTCAGTTCAATACCCTGGAGCTGAACGTGACCTTCTACCGCATGCCCACGCTCAAGGCCTTCGAAACCTGGTACGCCCAGAGCCCGGCCGGCTTTCGCTTCGCCGTGAAGGCCCCGCGTCAGGTAACGCACTACAAGAAATTCAACGCCGAGGCCCAGCCCATTCTCGCCGAATTCTACGGCACCGTAGCCGAAGGGCTGCGCGACAAGCTCGGCCCCGTGTTGTTTCAGCTCCCACCCAAAGCCGCCTATACCGACGAGCTGCTCCAACGCCTGCTCGACAGCCTCGACCCGGCCTTTCGGAACGTGGTCGAATTCCGCCACCCCAGCTGGTGGGACGGCGAAGTGCAGCGCACCCTGGCGCGGCACAACGTGGCGTTTGTGGGCCAGAGTTACCCGCCGCCCCTAGAGCTGCCCGACACGGTGGAAGCCACCACCGACCTGATTTACTACCGCTTCCACGGCGTGCCGGAACTGTATAAATCGGCTTACAGCCCGGCGTTTCTGGCCCATATTGCCGCCGAAATAAAGGCCCTTGAAAACGTGCGCGACGTGTACCTCTATTTCAACAATGGCATTGGCGCGGTGGGGGTTGAGAATGCGCGCCAGATGCAGGCATTGACGGCCGGACCTAACTTGCCCGCATGAAAACCCTGCTCGACCCCGGCAAAACCTACCGCCTCGCTGGCCGCCTCTGGCTCGAAACCGACGAGGGCCGCTTCCTCGGCATCGGCCGGCTCGAATTGCTGGAGCACATTGTCGCGCTGGGCTCCATCTCGAAAGCCGCGCAGGCCATGGGCATGTCTTACAAGCGGGCCTGGGATTTGGTGAGCTCGATGAATACGCAGGCCGCCAGCCCACTTGTGAGCACCCAAACCGGCGGCTCCAAAGGTGGCGGGGCCGTGGTGACGGAGGCCGGTCAGGCGGCCGTTACGGCTTTCCGGGATGTGCAGGCGCGTTTTCAGGAGTTTATGGCGGCCGAAACCCAACGGCTGGAGCAACTGCTGTAGCACAACGAATTGGCAGATATTAGATGTCGGCTGCGTTATATCTTTGCGGATATAACGTCTTTTTATGCCCTTATTCTTACCCTGCCGAAGTATTTGCCTGCTGCTGACGGTTCTTCTGCCGGCTATTGGCCGCGCCCAAACCCTCACTCCCCCCGACACAACCCGCCGAAAAGTCGGCCTGACCGAAGTTGTCGTATCGGCTTCGCGGGTGGAGGAAAGTTTCTTGCAGTCGCCGGTGACGGTGGAAAAGCTGAATGCCCGGGCCCTGCGCCTCACGCCCGCACCCTCGTTTTTCGACGCCATCGAGCACCTGAAGGGCGTGCAAATGATTACGCCCAGCCTGGCCTTCCGGGTGATAAATGCGCGGGGCTTCACCAACACCACCAACGTGCGCTTCGCCCAGCTCGTGGATGGCGTGGACAACCAGGCCCCGCACATTGGTGGGCCAATTGGCAATATCCTCGGCCCGACGGATTTAGATATCGCCTCGGTCGAAATCGTGCCCGGCACCGCAGCGGCGCTCTACGGCCTCAACGCCATCAACGGCCTGGCGAATTTTCAGACGAAAAACCCGTTCAGCTCGGCGGGCCTAAGCGTGCTGCAGAAAACCGGCGTCAACCATCTGGCCGACCCGGCCAGCGGGGCGCGGCTGTTTTCCGAAACCAGCCTGCGCTACGCGAAGGTGCTGAACCCGAAGCTGGCCTTTAAGCTGAATGGCAGCTACCTGCGCGGCTACGACTGGGTAGCCCAGGATGGCACCGACATCAACCCCAACGGCAACGCCGGCACCGGCCTGCTCGGGGCCGACAACCCCGCACGCGACCCCATCAGCAGTTACGGCAACGAGTCGTCGGACCGCAGCACGCTCACGCTGGGCGGCAAGAGCTACCAGGTGGCCCGCACCGGCTACGCCGAAACGGCCGTAGCCGACTACTACCTCCGCACCCTCAAAGGGGATATGGGCCTGTACTACCACCCCCGCGCCGGTACCGAGCTGGCCTATACTTACCGCGTGGCGGGTTTCGACAACATCTACCAGCGCTCGAACCGTTTCCAGCTGGCGGGCTACAGCCTGCAACAACACGCCCTGAGCCTAAGCACGCCCGTGGTGCAGGCCCGCGCCTACCTCACCCGCGAAAACACCGGCCAGAGCTACAACCTGCGCTCGGCCGCCGAAAACATCGACCGCGGCTACAAGCCCGACGCCACCTGGAACCGCGACTACACTACCGCTTGGAATGCCGCCACCCAGGCCGGACAGCCCGTCGCCGAGGCCCACGCCACCGCCCGCGCCGCTGCCGATGCCGGCCGCCCCCAGCCCGGCACGCCCGCCTTCGCCGAGAGCCTGGCCCGGGTGCAGAGCATCAACAACTGGGACGTGGGCGCGGCCTTGCGCGTGCGGGCCACTCTGCTGCACGCCGAAACCCAGGTGAACCTGGCCGAGGCCCTGCGCCGCGCCGGCCACGCCCTGCCCGCCCGCTTCGACCTGCTGGCCGGGGCCGACCATCGTACCTACATCGTGCTGCCCGACGGCAACTACTTCATCAACCCCAACCCGGGCCGCGACCCGCTCGCCGACAACCTGCTCTACTCGAAAACCGGCGGCTTCGTGCAGGCTGGCGCGCGGCTGTGGCAGGAGAAAATTCGCCTCACCGCCACGCTGCGGGCCGATAAGAACGACTACTTCGCCCTGAAGCTCAACCCACGCTTCACGGCCGTGTACTCGCCTGGGCAGCAGGCCAACTTCCGCCTCAGCTACCAGAGTGGCTACCGCTTTCCCAGCCTGTTCGAAGGCTTTTCGAACGTGAACAGCGGGCAGGTGAAGCGCATTGGCGGGCTGCGGGTGATGTCGGACGGCGTGTTCGAAAATAGCTACCTGCGCACCAGCATCGACGCTTTCACGGCGGCCAACGCGGCCTACATCAATGCCAACACGCCGGCCGGAGCCACGCCCGCCCAGCAGCAGGCCATCCGCAGCCAGGCAATTGCGCAGAACCAGGGCCTGCTGGCCAAAAACCCCTACACCTACCTGCGCCCCGAGCACATCAGCTCGCTGGAGCTGGGCTACAAGGCCGCGCTACTGCCCGGCGGCCGCCTGCTGGTCGATGTCGACTTCTACTACAATGCCTACCGCGACTTCATTGCCCAGGTCGAAGCCTACGTGCCCAAAACCCTGAACCCCGACTCGGCCGCCAGCTACCTCAGCAGCAAGGCCACCCAGAAACGCTACCGTCTCTGGACTAACGCCCGCAGCCAGGTGTACAACTTCGGCGGCTCGGCGGGCCTGCGCTACGAGTTGCCCGGCGGCTATCTGGCCGGGGCCAACACCACCTACACCCGCCTAGCCCGCACCGACAACGGCGACGGCCTCGAAGACGGTTTCAACACCCCCCGCTGGGCCTACAACCTGAGCCTGGCCAACGAGCACGCCCTGGGCCGCCTCGGCTTCGGCCTCAACTACCGCTGGCAGCAGGGCTACTATTCCCAGACTTTCCTGGTGGATGGCAACGTGCCCGCCTATTCCACCCTCGATGCCCAGCTGACCTACGCCGTGCCCGCGCCCGACCTGCGCTTCAAGCTCGGGGCCAGCAATTTGCTGAATCAGTATTACGTGAGCTACCTCGGCGGCCCCAGCGTGGGCGGGCTCTACTACCTGGCCGTGACGTATTCGGTGCTGTAGACGCAGCTTTGCCCCCAGAAAAGCGCCTCTCTGGCGGCGGGCAAACCCACCTACGCTGGCGCGACCGTTTTTGCCTCAGGAAGGCGCTGGAACAAACAAAAAAAGGCCCGCTCTTATCGAGCGGGCCTTTCTTCAGTCAGTGCTTGTTGCCGGTTGGCTACTTGCGCTTCACGGGAGCCTTGCGCTTCACCGGGGCCTTGCGCTTCATGGGAGCCTTTTTGGTCTCATTGGCACGGGTCGGCACTTTGCTACCGGTGGCTTTGATTTCCGCAATGGTCGGGGCCGGACCGTACTTCAGTTCCGCAGCATTGGTGGTGCCAGTGAGGTAGGGGTCGAAGTCGACGCGACGGTTCAGGGCCTGGCCAGCGGCCGTGGCGTTATCGGCCACAGGCTTGGTTTCGCCGTAGCCACGCGACTCGATGCGCTCGGCCGGGATGCCCTTGCTCAGCATGTAGGCACGGGCCGAAGCGGCGCGCTCATAGCTTAGGCCCAGGTTGAAGTCATCAGCACCTTTGCTGTCGGTGTGGCCGGCAATGCTGAGGGTATAGTCCGGGTAGTCGTTCATGATGCGCACCATCTCATCCAGCTTGGGGTACGACACGGGTTTGAGCGTCGCCTTGTTGAAGTCGAACTGGATGTAGCGCGTGGCCTCATTCAGAATCTTCTTATCCTCGGCCTTAATCTCGGGGCAGCCCTGGTTCGAGGCGGGGCCGGCACGGTCGGGGCACTTGTCCTGGTAGTCGGGCACACCGTCGGCATCACGGTCGAGCGGGCAGCCGTTGGCGTCCACTTTCACGCCAGCCGGGGTGCCGGGGCACTTGTCGTTCTGGTCAATCACGCCATCGTTGTCCGAGTCGGGGCAGCCTTTCAGCTCAGCCTTGCCGGGGGTATCGGGGCAGGCATCGTCGGCATCGGTCACGCCGTCGCCGTCGCGGTCGGGGCAGCCTTGCAGGGCGGCAATGCCTTTCACGTCGGGGCACTTATCCTGGTAATCCGGAATGCCGTCGCCATCACGGTCAAGCGGGCAGCCGTTAGGGTCCACGGCCACGCCGGCCGGGGTGCCGGGGCACTTATCTTTCTTATCCGATACGCCGTCTTTGTCTTCGTCCTTCATCTTGCCAAGGGCAACTGTCAGGCCCAGCGAGTGCACCAGGAAACGGTCGTAGAGCTTGTCGGGCGGGTTAGCCGGGCCGTACAAGTTGTCGCTGCGCTCGGTGAAGGGGTAATGCTGGCTGGTAGTCAGGTCCAGAAACACGGCCTCGCTCAGGCGAAACCGCAGGCCGGCCATGCCGAACACTTCAGGCCGGCGAATCTGGTTCACCCCAAATGCTTTGCCGGCATTCTGGCCTGAAGTATTGGCCAGGAACATACCGCCACCACCCATCAGGAAAGGCTGGATAAAGGCATCTTCTTTTAGAATCTTGCCGTTGTTGAGCTTAAGCTTTAGGCCCAGGTCAATCATGCCGCTGCGCAGCTCGAAGTTGTCGCCGGCCCGGTCGCCCGAGAAGCGATAGGTTTCG
>JALYUI010000384.1 GCA_030853845.1 Bacteroidota bacterium
GACCTGCTCCGCCTCGACTACGACACCTACCGCGCCCTGCCGGCCGTGGCCAACTCCGACCTCTCGCGCCTGCGCGACGCCCTCGAAGGCCGCCCCCCACGCCCGCAAAGCGGCCCGGGCGACACGGCCCTGAACTTCGGCACGGCCTTTCACACCGCCCTGCTCGAGCCCGCGCAGTACGTGCCCGGGCAGCCCGGCCTGAACGATACGCTGGTGTGGTGGCTGGTGGAAGGTGTGCGCATGGACAGCCGGCTGGCCGAGCTGCTTGACCGGGGCACACCCGAAATCAGCGCCATATTCACCGAGCCGCTCACCGATACGCTCTGCAAGCTGCGCGCCGACCTGGTGGTCGACCACCCCGACGAGCCGCTCACCATCATCGATTTCAAAACCACCAACGCCCGCGATGCCGACCACTTCCTGTGGCAGTGCTCGGCCTACGACTACGACCGGCAGGCTGCCTTCTACTCCGACGCGCTGCGGGCCGGGCGCTTCCTGCTGGTGGGCGTGCAAAAAATCGAGCCTTTCGGCGTTTTTACCATTGAGGTGAGCGAGCAGCTGCTGGCCGAGGGCCGCCAGAAATACCTGCGCCTGCTCCGGCTGCTGAAGCATCCCACCACGGCTCCCACCTACCGGGCCGAGGCCGTGCAGGCTGCCGTCACGGCCCTGGGCCTCGGCACCGAAGCCGGGCGGGAGGAGTAGCCGGCCCGATACCGGGCGTCAATACTAGCGACAAGCCGAGGCTTGGGCGCTGTAAAAGTCTGAATAGGAAGCAAATGGCTCGGCTAGGCAGTGTGCCGTACGCCCGATGCGCTAGCTTAGCTTGGTTTTGTTGTGCTAAATCAGGAAGAAATCATAAATATTTATCACTATAAATCAACTAGTTGCATAACTTAAAATTATGGACAATCGATAATGTTAGTTATGTAACTGGAATTTCGAAAGATGGAATTGTAGCTTTGCGTCGCTAAAAACGCATGTTTTGGTTAAATAATCCAATTTAAGCTCCAGTTCCCCTTTCCGTGAAAATACGCTTTACCTCCCGGCTGCTGACGGCATTGTTCTGTCTCGGGGCCTACTCCAGCCACGCGCAATATGAGTTCCGCGATGCGCCTACCTTGGCTTCGGCCGGCCTGGGCGCCTACCGCCAGAACTTCGACGCGCTGGCGGGGACGAATGCGGTTTTCAACAGCAACGCCACCCTGCCCGGCGTATACGCCCGCTACAAGCTGGATGGCATTAGTAGCGAGTATGAGTCCTGGGAGCGGGGCTGGTGGAACCCATCGGCCCGAATGAGCCCCGACAACGGCTCAGAAGGCTCGAATGCGAGCTCCACGGTCGATGCCAACGGCACCGTTCATGGTCCGGCGTGGTATCATTTTGGCACCACTGGCAGCAGCGACCGCGCCCTGGGCGGCATTGCCGGCACTTCTACTTATGATGGGCAGGGCTACGTAGGCATCCGCCTGAAAAACGCCTCCACCAAGGTCATCAACAACCTGGAGATTGAGTATGCCATGGAGCAGTGGTACAACTCCAGCCGCACCCAGGCCGCCGCCGTCACGGTCGACTACCGGCGCAGCACCTCGGCCATCACTTCCGTCTTCAACGGGCAGTGGACCAACGTTTCAGCCCTGGGCGTGGCTGCCCCCTCGACCTCGACCGCTATTGCCCCACGCGATGGCAACGCCGCCACCAACCGGCGCGTGATGCACACCACGCTCACCGGCCTGAACCTGGCCGCGGGTGAGGAAATCATGCTCCGCTTTGGCTACGACTTCAACTCGGGTACCAACGGCAACGGCCTGAGCATCGACGACGTGGTGATTACTCCCCAGACTAACATCTATTACTCAAGCAACGACGACACTAAAAAGCTCGACTCGAAAACCAGCTGGGGCACCAATACCGACGGCACCGGCACGGCTCCGCTCAACTTCTCGCAGGATAACTGCACGTACTTTGTGCAGGGCAAAAACAAGAAGGCCAAGCGCCTGGCCGCGACCTGGACGGTGAGCGGGCAGAACTCGAAAGTGGTGGTGGGCGACGGCAACAAGAAAAGCTATCTATTCGTGGGGGCCGGCGACAACATCGTGGGCACCATCGACCTGAACGACCAGGCCACCCTGGAAATCGAGCACCTCAACAATACCCTGACCCTGGGCTTGCTTGACCCCGGCAGCACCGTGAGCTACCTGAATGCGACCACGACAGCCCAGCGCATCAACGGCGGCAGCTACGGCACCCTGGACCTGAGCGACGACGGCCCCCGCTCGCTGGCTGGCCCGGTGCTGGTGCGCACCAGCTTCGCCTACGACAACGGCGACAAAACGCCGGTATCGCTGAACAGCTACGACTTACAGCTGCAAAAGGGCGTCGATTTCGACGGCCCCACCCGCACGGCGGCCCTGCTGCTCACCAACGGCACGGGCAGCGTGGTGCGCACCGTGTCGGGCAACAATACGGCGGTGCTGTTTCCGGTGGGTTCGAGCGCCACTTCCTACACGCCCGCCATGCTCAGCCAGTCGGGCACCGGCGTCGAAGATGCCTTCAGCGTGCGGGTACTGGATGGCTTCTACGCCAGCTACACCAGTGCCGGCGCGGGCATGGGTACGCCCGTGACCAACCAGAACGTGAAGAAAACCTGGCTGGTGGAAGAGGAAGTGCCCGGCAATTCCAACGTGACGATGACGCTGCAATGGAACAGCACCGACGCGGCCACCGGTTTCACCACTAGCAAGGCTCACATCAGCCACTACACCAACGGCGGCTGGGACATCATGCCACTGGCCAGCGCCAGCAACGTCGGCAGCGGGGCCTATAAGGTGTCGCGCACGGGCATCAGGAGCTTTTCGCCCTTCGGCGTGTCCTCGCGCACCAACCCCCTGCCGGTGGAGCTGACGGCCTTCGGTGCCCGCCGCGAAGGCAGCGTGGTGA
>JALYUI010000519.1 GCA_030853845.1 Bacteroidota bacterium
CCTGCCGAAGCATCTCTACCGCGTAAGTAATCCAATCATCGCAACGAAGCGGTAGAGATGCTTCGACAGGCGGACGATAGATTAAGGCATGACCGTTCAAATGACGACACCCAAGACCCCAATGGCTAAGTCCTTATTCGACAAAATCTGGGATGCGCACGTGGTTCAACCCGCGCCGGGTGGCCTCGATGTGTTTTATATCGACCGCCACCTCATCCACGAAGTCACCAGCCCGCAGGCGTTTGATGAGCTGGAAGCGCGCGGCCTGCCGCTGTTCCGCCCGGCGCGCATCCTCGCCACGGCCGACCACAACGTGCCCACCCGCAACCAGCACCTGCCCATTGCCGACCCGCTGGGCCGCTCGCAAGTCGATACCCTGACCGCGAACTGCGCCAAGTACGGCGTCGAGCTCTATGGCCTGGGCCACGCCCGCCAGGGCATCGTGCACGTCATCGGCCCCGAGCTGGGCCTCACGCTGCCGGGCACCACCATCGTGTGCGGCGACAGCCACACCTCCACCCACGGCGCGTTCGGGGCGGTGGCCTTTGGCATCGGCACCAGCCAGGTGGCCCAGGTGATGGCCACCCAGTGCCTGCTGCTGAGCCGCCCCCGGCGCATGCGCATCTGCCTGGAGGGCGCGCTGCGCCCCGGCGTGACGGCCAAAGACCTGATTCTGTACGTGATTATGCAGCTCGGCACGGGCGGGGCCACCGGCTACTTCGTGGAGTATGCCGGCAGCGCCATCCGCGCCCTCAGCATGGAAGGCCGCATGACGGTGTGCAACATGAGCATCGAGATGGGCGCGCGCGGCGGCCTCATTGCCCCGGATGAAACCACGTTCAGCTACCTGCAGGGCCGCCCCTTCGCGCCGAAAGAGGCCGCCTGGGATGCGGCCGTGGCCTACTGGCAAACGCTGTACTCGGACGACGACACCGTGTTCGACGCCGAGCACCGCTTCGACGCGGCCGGCATCCCGCCGATGATTACCTTCGGCACCAACCCCGGCATGGGCATCGCCCTCACCGGCCGCATCCCCGCCGAGGTGCCCGCCAGCGAGGCCGAGAGCTTCGATAAGTCGCTGCGCTACATGGGCTTCGAGCGGGGCGAGTCGCTGCTGGGCAGGGAAATCAACTATGTCTTCATCGGCAGCTGCACCAACTCGCGCATCGAGGATTTGCGGGCTGTGGCGGCCTACGTGCGCGGCAAGCAGAAGGCCGGGCACGTCGAGGCCATCATCGTGCCCGGCTCGCAGCAGGTGGCGCAGCAAGCCATCGCCGAGGGGCTGGACCAGATTCTGGCCGCCGCCGGCTTTACGCTGCGCGAGCCCGGCTGCAGCGCCTGCCTGGCCATGAACGAGGACAAAATCCCCGCCGGGGCCTACTGCGTGGCCACCTCGAACCGCAACTTCGAGGGCCGGCAGGGGCCGGGCTCGCGCACGCTGCTGGCCAGCCCGCTGGTGGCCGCGATTACGGCCGTGCAAGGTAGGATTGTGGATATCACGCAGTATTTGAACTGACTATGAACGTCAATAAAAGGAACGTCATGCAGAGCGCAGCGAAGCATCTTTACCGCATTAGTAATCAAACCAATCGCAACGAAGCGGGCAAGATGCTTCGCTGCGCTCTGCATGACGTTTTAACGGAACGAGCATAATGGAAAAATTCCAAACCCTGTACTCCGCCGCGGTACCGCTGCCGCTCGAAAACATCGATACGGACCAGATTATCCCGGCCCGTTTCCTGAAGGCGACGACGCGGGAGGGCTTCGGCGAAAACCTGTTCCGCGACTGGCGCTACAACGCCGACGGAACGCCGAAGCCCGACTTTGTGCTCAACGATGCCTGCTATGCCGGCCAGATTCTGCTGGCGGGCAAGAATTTCGGCTGCGGCTCCAGCCGCGAGCACGCCGCCTGGGCACTGTACGACGCCGGTTTTCGGGTGGTGGTGTCGAGCTATTTCGCCGATATCTTCCGGGGCAACGCGCTGAACACCGGGCTGCTGCCGCTGCAAGTAACCGATGCCGAGCTGGCCCGCTTGTTTGCCCTGGCGGAAAAGGATGGCGACACCCAATTCGTGGTGAACCTGCCCGAGCAGACGCTGCACGTGCCCGCCACCGACGAGAGCTTTCACTTCGACCTCGACCCCTACAAAAAGGAATGCCTGCTTAACGGCTACGACGACATCGACTACCTGGTGAGCCAAAAAGCGGCCATTGAAACCTACGAATCAAACCGGCCCTGGACCTGGGAAACAAAATGGTAAGCAAGAAAATAGCCGTGTTGCCCGGCGATGGCATCGGACCCGAAGTGTGCCGGCAGGCCGTGAAAGTGCTCAAGGCCGTGGCCGAACGCTTCGACCACCACTTCGAACTGAGCTCGCACCTCATGGGGGCCTGCGCCATCGACGCCACCGGCAACCCCCTGCCCGACGAAACCCTCGAAGCCTGCCGCGCCGCCGATGCCGTGCTGCTCGGGGCCATCGGCGACCCGAAGTACGACCACGACCCCACCGCCAAAGTGCGCCCCGAGCAGGGCTTGCTGCGCCTGCGCCAGGAGTTGGGCCTGTTCGCCAACATCCGCCCCGTGGTGGCCTACGACGTGCTGCTGGCCCACTCACCCCTGAAAAAGGACCGCATCCAGGGCACCGACCTGGTTATCTACCGCGAGCTCACCGGCGGCCTCTACTTCGGCGATAAGGGCCGCACCGCCGACGGCGAAGGGGCCTACGACCACTGCGTGTACAGCCGCCTCGAAATCCGACGCATCGCGCACCTGGCCTTCCAGGCCGCCGCCGGCCGCCGGCAGCACCTCACGCTGGTGGATAAGGCCAACGTGCTCGAAACCTCCCGCCTCTGGCGCGAGGAGGTGCGCGAAATGGCGCATCAGTACCCCGAAGTAACCGTGGACTACCTCTACGTGGATAACGCCGCCATGCAGCTGGTGCTTAACCCCCGGCAGTTCGACGTGCTGCTGACCGAGAACATGTTCGGCGATATTCTCTCCGACGAGGCTTCGGTGCTGGCCGGCTCGATGGGCCTGCTGCCCTCCGCCTCGGTGGGGGCCGGCGTGGCGTTGTTCGAGCCCATCCACGGCTCCTACCCGCAGGCCAGGGGCCGGGGCATTGCCAACCCCATTGCCACCATTCTCTCAGTAGCCATGCTGCTCGAGCACCTGGAGCTGCCCGCCGAAGCCGCCCTCGTGCGCGAAGCCGTGGACGAGGCCCTGCACAACGGCATCCTCACCCCCGAGCTCAACCCCAGCGCGCCGTATTCGACCGAGGAAGTCGGCAACTACATCGCCTTCTGGATTGCTGATTCTAATGAAAAGCAGTGGAACAAAAACAACGTGGAAATTGGCGTGAGCACGATTATTTAACTGGATGTTAGACAATTGAAACCAATAAGCACGTCATGCAGAGTGCAGCGAAGCATCTCGCGTGCTTCAACTAATCCAATCGATTGAATTACTAC
>JALYUI010000535.1 GCA_030853845.1 Bacteroidota bacterium
GTCCTATGGGGGTAAACGCCGGTGGTTCTTCGACCGGTCTGACCGCGAACAGAGGTCGGGTCGGAGCAGACGTCAACTTCACGCTTACTGATGCGCCAATCCTTAGAATGGTGGCTCTTCGCCGAAATTGTTGCCCTTCGGAAAAGGCACCGGCGACTCGTTGATTTTCGAGCCCAGGCGGATAGTGTTGGGCGCGAAGCTGCTGGGCTCGCTGTCGAAGTTGCTGGCGGGCAGGCTCATGGGCTGGTAGCCGCTGTTGTCGAAGCCGCCGCCCACGCCGTCGAGGTCGGCAAACTTGGTGTACTTGCCAATGAACTTGAGCTGCACGGTTTCGAGGGAGCCGTTCCGGTGCTTGGCGATGATGACCTCACCTACTCCCTGGGTTGAGTTGCCCTCGGCATCCTGGTCGAGGCCGTAATATTCGGGGCGGTAGAGGAAGATAACCATGTCGGCATCCTGCTCGATGGAGCCCGATTCGCGCAGGTCACTCAACTGGGGCTTCTTATCGCCGCCCCGGGTTTCGACCGAGCGCGAGAGCTGCGACAGGGCCAGTACCGGAATGTTCAGCTCCTTGGCAATGCCTTTGAGGGCCCGCGAGATGCTGGCAATTTCCTGCTCGCGGTTGCCGCCCCGGCCGTCGGTATTGCCGCTCATCAGCTGTAGGTAGTCGACGATAATCATCTGTACGTCCTTCTGCGAGCGCAGGCGGCGGCACTTGGTGCGCAACTCCCGAATGCTCAGGCCCGGCGTATCGTCAATATAAATCGGCGCGGCCGAGAGGGCGGTGATTTTGTGGTTGAGCTGCTGCCACTCGTGGTCGGCGAGGCTGCCCTTTTTGATTTTCTCGGAATCCAGCTCCGCTTCGGCCGAAATCAGACGATTGACCAACTGAAGCGAAGACATTTCGAGCGAGAAAATGGCCACGGCCTTGCCAAAATCGACTGCCGCGTTGCGCATGGCCGAAACCACGAAAGCTGTGTTGTGCGTCACGGTCATGTCCTGGAGCAGGAACAGGCGGTTGCCGTCAATCTCGAAGCCGTAGTAGTCATCAACCTGGTCGAACTCGACAGTGATGCCCGTCTGCCGCCAGTCAACGGGTGAGGCCCAGGGCTGGGCCTTTTTGCGGGCTACGCGCACCGGAATGCGGTTGATATCGCCGTAGAGGCGCACGCGCCACACGTCGCACTCGTAGCCGATACTGGAAATGGTGGCGCGCTTCTTCGTGAGCGAAGTGCGGAAGCCCAGCGAGTCGCCCACAAACTTGATTTGGCGGGCCAGACGCTGGTTTTTCTGGGTGATTTCGTAGCCGTTGGAAACCGGGTCGAGGTGGCCGTCGCTGTCGATGAGGCCGGCCAGCAGGCGCAGCCGGTTTTCGGTCGAGTTGATGGCGTAGGCGCGTGGAATAAGCTTGTCGCCGAGTACGCCGAGCTGGCGCAATTCGTCCTGCAAGGAGTATTCGGCAATGTTGCCGCCCTGCCGGCCCCGCGTGATGCCGTAGCTGTTGCAGCC
This sequence comes from Bacteroidota bacterium, assembly GCA_030853845.1. Classification (GTDB taxonomy): domain Bacteria; phylum Bacteroidota; class Bacteroidia; order Cytophagales; family Hymenobacteraceae; genus Hymenobacter. The sequence goes on from JALYUI010000535.1 coordinate 1,510, forward strand.
GTTTTCGGCCACGCCCACCGTTACCTGCATGCCCAGCGTGGTGGCATAGTGATGCAGGTAGTCGATGATTTCGGGGTCCTGGCTGGTGATGCGGCAGTCGTTGGAAGTGCCGTCGCCCAGCCACACGCCCAGGAAATACGGGTCCACGGGCAGCTCCTGCGCCGCAAACGCCACCGGTACCTTGTAGCCATTGTAGTTGGAGCGGAATTTCGGGCCTTGGGCCAGGTAGTCCTTCACCGTGATGTTGAGCACATCGCCGTGGCGGTGCGGGCCTTCGTTACGGCTGCGCTTGAGCGAGAGAATATGGCTCTCGTTCACGCGGTAGTCGTCGCTCTTGTTCTGGCGCACCCAGTACATGTTTTCGCGGCCCCGGGCAATGCTTAGCACCCGGCGCGGGGTCGAGTCGTCGCCCATCAACAGCTCTCCTTCGCGCACGTCTTCCACGTTGCGCAGGTCGCCATCGAACATCAGTACTTTTGTGCCTTTTCCAAGGCACTTTCCCATGCCGGGCCGGGCGGCAATAATCACCAGGTCAGATGGTTGCCAGCCGCTGGTGACGCGGTCCAGGGCGGTGAAGCCAGTGGGCACGCCGGTCAAACCATCCGCTTGGTTCTTCTTTTCTTCGAGCTCCTTGATGGCCTTGCCCATGAGGCTGCGCATGTCGTCGAAGTTCTTGCGGATGTTCGACTCCGACACTTCGAACAACGCCGCTTCGGTATCGTCGAGCAGCTTGAACACGTCGGTGGTGTCCTCGAAGGCATCGCGCTGGATGTCGCTCGAAATCCGAATCAGCTCGCGCTTGATGGCGGTTTCGGTGATGATGCGGGCATGATATTCGACGTTGGCAGCCGAGTTCACCTTCAGCGTCAGGTTGGCCACGTAGAAGGGGCCGCCCACGGCTTCGAGCGCGCCCATCTCGCGCAGCTCGTGCACCACGGTAAGCTGGTCGATGGGCTCCGACTTGTCGAACAGGCGGATAATGGCCTCGTAGATGAGCTTATGCGAAGCCTTGTAAAAGCTCTCGGGCTTGAGCAGGTCGATTACCGCAGTGAGGGCATCCTTTTCCAGCATCAGCGAGCCGAGCACGGCCATTTCGAGCTCGGGGGCCTGGGGTGGCAGCTTGCCGGCCGCACTGGCATTTTGCGGAACTACCATGCCGCCCCGATTGCTCCAGGCCGCTTTGGCGCGGGCAGCGGATTGTTTCAGGCGGTCGTCCATCTGGTCGGGCATGGGAAAAGAAACGGGTAACAATTGAAACGAAACGAGGAATCGGGCCGGCCATCGGCAATTGAGCAATCCGGCCGAACGCGATATACACAAAGCTAACCCCGACCGACCGGAAATCATGGCGCGGAAAAGTCGATTCTTTTGGCTATGGAATGGCGGCGGCGGCCAGGCTTGCGTACTTTCGCCACCTTGCTTTTAATTGTCAGGGCATTAGGTTTTGGGGGAGTATTCCACCACGTCCGAACGACCAATCAGCCGCTGACGACTGACCACGAACAACTAACCACTACCCGATTTGCCAGCCACCTCGAATTCCACCCCGCCCGAACGGAACGTCGGCGCAAGCCAAGCCATCCACCTCATCGCGGTAGGCGGCAGCATCATGCACAACCTGGCCCTGGCCCTGCATCGGCGCGGTGCCCACGTCACGGGTTCCGACGACGAAATTTTTGAGCCCGCCCGCGGCCGCCTCGCCGCCGCCGGCCTGCTGCCCGCGCAGGAAGGCTGGGACCCGGCCCGCATCACGCCCGGACTGTCGGCCGTGATTGTGGGCATGCACGCCCGGCCCAACAACCCCGAGCTGCTGCGCGCCCAGGAGCTCGGGCTGAAAATTTATTCCTTCCCCGAATACATCTACGAGGCCAGCCGCGACAAGCAGCGCATCGTAATTGGCGGCTCGCACGGCAAAACCAGCATCACGGCCTGCATTCTGCACGTGCTGCGGTTCCACGGGCGCAAGTTCGACTACGCGGTGGGGGCGCAGCTGGCGGGCTTCGATTTGATGGTGCAGCTGAGCGACGACGCACCCATCATCATTATTGAGGGCGATGAATATCTGTCGTCGCCGGTGGACCGGCGGCCCAAGTTTCACCTTTACCAGCACCACATCGGGGTGATTTCGGGTATCAGCTGGGACCACATCAACGTATTTCCGACCGAGGAAAATTACCGCGAGCAGTTCCGCATCTTCGCCGACATGACGCCCAAGGCCGGCGTGCTCATCTACGACCGCGACGACGAGCAAACCCAGCTCATCGCCGTGCCCACCAACCCCGACGTGACCTACATCGGTTACGGCCCGCACGAAAATGTCATCCGCGACGGGCGCACCTTCCTCATCACCAAAAAGGACGAGGAAGTGCCCGTGCAGGTGTTTGGCGAGCACAACCTGCGCAACATCTCGGCGGCCAGGGAGGTCTGCAAGCAGCTCGGCATCAAGGGCAAGGACTTTTTCCGGGCAGTGGCCACCTTCCCCGGCGCGGCGCGGCGGCTGGAGCTGGTGCGCGAAGGGGAAACGTCGGTGGTGTACAAGGATTTCGCCCACGCCCCGAGCAAGCTCAAAGCCACGGCCACGGCCCTGAAAAAGCAGTTTCCCAAGCGCCGGCTGGTGGCCTGCCTGGAGCTGCACACCTTCAGCAGCCTGAACCCGGCCTTCCTGCCGCAGTACGCCCACTGCTTCGACGCGCCCGATGTGGCGGTGGTGTATTTCAACCCCCACGTGCTGGAGCACAAGCGCCTGCCGCCGCTGGCTGCCGCCACCGTGGCGGCAGCCTTCCAGCGGCCGGACCTCAAGGTAATAACCGACAGCGCCGAGCTGGCCGCCTTCCTAAGGGCGCAGGCCTGGGCCAATGCCAACCTGCTGCTTATGTCGTCGGGCACTTTTGATGGGCTGGATTTGGTGGGGCTGGCGGCCGAAATCACCGATTAGCCATGAAGCCGACGCTACTGCTGCTGCACGGGGCACTGGGCAGCCCCGAAACGTTACATCCGCTGGCCGGGCTGCTGGATGCCGATTTTGAGGTGAAAATGATGGCCTTTGCGGGCCACGCCGGGCGCATCGTGCATCCCACAACATTCGCGCTGTCGCACTTTGCCGACGAAGTCCTGGAATTTTTGGCCGAATGTGAAAATGCTCCGGCGCACGTTTTCGGCTACAGCATGGGCGGCTACGCGGCGCTGCTGGCCGCCAGCCGCGAGCCGGCGCGCTTTGCCAGCATCAGCACGCTGGGCACCAAACTCGATTGGTCGCCAGAATCGGCGGAGGTCGAAACGCGCTTTCTCGACCCGGAGAAAATGCTGGCCAAGGTGCCCGCTTTCGCCGAAACCCTGCGCAAGCGCCACGCCCCGGCCGACTGGGCCGCCGTACTGCGCGCCACCGCCGCCCTGATGAAGGCCGCCGGAGCCGCGCCACCGCTGTCGGGCGACGACCTGACGGCGCTGCAAGTGCCCGTGCAGGTGCTGGTGGGCGATGCCGACTCAACGGCTGGCAGTCCCGCCGGCCTGACGCTGGCGGCCCAGCTGCCCCGGGGCCGCGTGGAGGTGCTGGCCGCCACCCCGCACTCGCTGGAACGGGTGAGTATGGCGGCGCTGGCGGCGCTGATTCGGACGTTTGCGAGGGAACACGCGGGCCTGAATCCATAAAAAAACCCGCTATTCGGCGGGCTTTTTTGGTTCGGGTGGCGTGCGTTTTTTATCAGTAGTGATGAGCAGGGCGAGGGCGGTGAGGGCGGCCCGCAGCAGCCATTTGGTGCGGGTTCTCATTTATTGGCGGTGGTGAAAAGTCCGTTGTTGGGTTCTACTTTCAAGTCGCAGGTGGCCCCACTGATGCGCTCGCCGCAGGTGGTGCCCACGATTCGGCCGTTCTCGAAATTGAAGTAGCACATGGGGCAATTGGTACCCGTGATGGTATAGCGCTCGGCATTGGGCGAGAGGTAGTAGCTGTTATCGCCGCCGGTAGACAGGCGCAGGGCCATGGCCCGAAACATGCCGTTGCGCAGGCCCATGCCGATGAGGTAGTAGGCGGTGGGAGCACCGTCCTCGACGGGTGCTTTGCGCACCTGCACGTTGTCGATGACCGTGCCGTCGCCAAACTGCCGGATGAAGGCCGTGGCCAGCTCGCTACGGGTGGTCACGTACTCGGTAGTGGTGTCGGTGAAATGCACAATCTGGCGGCTTTCGGGGGCGGGAGCCACTGAGCCTATAATGCGATTGGGGCTACCGTACTCGGCCGGCTTGGTCGATTCGCAGCCCATCGCCAGAAACAGGATGAGGAGGCTCAACAGGCCCAGGCCCAGTAATCGGGGAAGGAATTTCATGGCAGAACAGGAATTGAATGATGAGTTCTTATCACGTCATGCAGAGCGTAGCGAAGCATCTTTACCTCAGAAGTAATCATTTACTATTGCGGTAAAGATGCTTCGCTGCGCTCTGCATGACGTTATTCGGCACAGCGTCGTCCGACGCCTTAGCGCGGCGTGTAATACTTACGCGCTTCGGGCAATTCACGCTGGATGTCGGCGATGCGCGTGCCGTTGCTGGGGTGGGTGGAGAGGAATTCGGGCGGCGACGCGCCGTTGGCCCGGGCATCCATGCGCTGCCAGAACGCAATGGCTCCGTCGGGATTATAGCCGGCCATGGCCATGAAAATCAGACCCAGGTGGTCGGCTTCCGACTCCTGGTTGCGGCCGTATTTCAGCAGGCCCACCGAGGTGCCCACGCCAAAGGCCTGCAGGGCCAGCTGCTGGGTGGCAGGAGCATTGCTTGACAGCGCGGCCGACAGCGCCTGGCCGCCCAGCTGCTGGAGCAGGCCCTGGCTCATGCGCTCGGAGCCGTGCTTGGCCACGGCGTGGGCAATTTCGTGGCCCAGTACCACGGCCAGGCCGTTGTTGTCCTCCGTGATGGGTAGGATGCCGGTGTACACGGCTACTTTGCCGCCGGGCATGCACCAGGCGTTCTGCTGCTTGTCGTCCTGAATAACGTTGAACTCCCACTGGTAGCCGGCCAGCTGGTCGGACTGATTCTGCTGGCGGAAATACTGCTCCACGGCGGCCTGAATGCGCTGACCGACGCGGCGGGTCTGGGTTACGTAGGTCGAGTTGGTGGAAAGCGGGCCTTTGGCGATGATTTCGCGGTACTGCGTGGTAGCCAAGGTATTGATTTCGCTATCGCTTACCAGGTTGAGCTGGCTGCGGCCGGTGATGGGTACCGTAGAACAGGCTGAAGCAAGGGCCAGGCCGGCGACGAGGGTGAGTTTCTTGAGCATGATAAAGGGAAATTGAAAGCGGCCGCGCGGGCCGGATGATGTCGGCTATACGGCGGCAGGGCAGGAAAATGTTCGGGCTCTGGAAAGAAGTAGGGCGAAAAAAAGCCGCCTGGCCCGGCCATTAGTACCCCAGCAGCCGTATTTTTGACGTTCTCACTGCCGGGCCACCCGTTGCCCGCTTCCCTGCTATATGAAAATCATCTGCATCGGCCGCAACTACGCCGACCACATTGCCGAGCTGCACAACGAAGTGCCCACGGCCCCCGTCATCTTCCTCAAGCCCGAAACGGCGCTGCTGCAACGCGGCCAGCCCTTTTTTATCCCTGAGTTCTCGCAGGACATTCACCACGAGCTGGAGCTGGTGCTGCGCGTGTGCAAAAACGGCCGCCACATCGAAGAGCAATTTGCCCACTCTTATTTTGATGCCATCGGCCTGGGCATCGACTTCACGGCCCGCGACCTGCAATCGGAGCTGAAGAAGAAGGGGCTGCCCTGGGAACTGGCCAAGGCATTCGACGGCTCGGCCCCGATTTCGCCTACCTTCCGGCCCGTGGCCGAGTTTGCCGACCTGGCCAACATCAACTTCCACCTCGAAGTGAACGGCGAAACCCGCCAGACCGGCAATTCCGGCCTGATGCTGCACCCGTTTGCCAAAATCATCAGCTTCGTTTCAAAATATATCTCCCTGAAAATGGGCGATATGATATTCACCGGCACGCCGGCTGGCGTGGGGCCCGTGCAGGTG
>JALYUI010000120.1 GCA_030853845.1 Bacteroidota bacterium
TTGCAGGAGTACAAGCAGGGCCGCAAGGGCGACAACACCGCCCAGCCCAAGCTGCCCTCGAAGCGCCTGCGCCCGGCCCCCGCCCCCACCCAAACAAGCTGATTTCTCATTTCTCACCCCGCTGCTCTTGCCATGCAAAACCAAACCTACTACCTCAATTTTTTCCTGCCGCTGGCCGCCTCGCTCTCCGACGATGCCTTCCTGAGCTTCGTGGAGCAAACCCACGACAACCTGCTGGCCGACCCCGCCCGCGCCGCCGAGGCCAGCCTGCTGGCACCCCTCTACCAGGCCCAGCGGGCGGCCCGGCAGGCAGCCGGCAGCGGCGGCAAAAGCGGCAAGGCGGCCACCCTGGGCAGCACCATCCGCGAGTTTCTGGCCTGGGTGCGGCTCACGAATACCACCACCGTCTTCGCCAAATTCCCCAACCCCGATACTGAAGAGCGCCGCACCATTCTGCCCCACGGGGCCACCGGCCTCTACGATGCCGACCACGGCGAACTGCTCACCGAAGCCACCACGTACGTCGACGGCCTGAAGCACTACCACGCCACCCTGGGCGAGGACGCCGGCACCCAGGGCGACGCCTGGCTGCTGCGCCTTGGCAATGCCCTCGGCGGCCGGGGCACCGAGCGCAAAGACCAGAAACTATCCGGCTCGGCCCTCGACGCGGCCGAAGCCGCCACTTGCGTGGCCCTGTTCCGCATCCACGGCCGCCTGCTTGATGCCTACGCCGAGCACCCGGCGCAGGCCGCCGCCTTCTTCCCCTACCCCGACTCGGCCCACCCCGCCGCCCCGGCCCGGCCGGCGTAAGCGGGGAAGGGGTTTTTCGATGGCCCGGCGGAGGGCCGAGGGGTGGGAAAGGCGTGTCCCGGGGCGCGGGGTGAGGGCGGAGGAGTGGGGAAGGGGTTTCCCGACGGTCCGGCCACGCGCGAAGGGTCGGGCAATGACTTTCCCAGGGTTCCGGGGTTAGACGCAAGGTCGGGGAAGGGAATTTCAATGGTTGCGGGGCCGACAGCGGGGCCTGAAACCATGCTTACCGCTGCATTACCCTTCACTATATGGCTGACTTCTCCTCTTCCCAAAACCAAGGAGCCTCCATCCCCGACCTGGCGGGTGCGCACCTACGCCTGCAGTCGCGCCTAACCTGGCTGCTGCCCCTGGGGGTCGCCTTATTGGGCTGGCTGGCTTGGGCGCTATACGACTACGCTTATCGTCCCCGAACTACCCTCGACGGCTACTCCTTGCGGCAAGTCGGCGTACGGGCTGATTCGAGTTGGTGGATACTGGCCTACCGCATCGATAACGGGCAAGCCGAAGTTCTGTCGACCCGCGACACGTTGGCCGGCTGGCAGCACCACCCATTGGGAGTTGACTCTGCACAGGCCCGCGCGCTGGCCCTGGACTGGGGTCGTCAGGCCCTGCTGCTGGGCGACACGACGGTGCGGATATTGAACGACTCGTTGCAGCAGGTGGGGCCGGTTCTCTATCCGTTCGAACGAGGCCAGGGAATACGCGGGCGCTGGCTGGCCGCCGACCCGGCGGGTGGGCGGGCAGTGGTTGCGAGCGGGAATGGGGCCGTGTACGCTACCACCAGGGGCGGCACCTCCTGGGAGCATGTACCGCTGAAAGCAGGGGGGGATTTTGCACTCCAGGGCGTGACTTATGCCGGGACGGAGCCCGGAGCCGACCCGCTGGCCGTCCGCTTCGGATTGATTTCGCGCCGGGGCTATGTTTATCTGACCGTGTACGACATCACCTTGGACCACAGTCTTGCCATCGCCCAAACCTACACCCGATGGGGCTCGAAGTATCCACTCCCGTTCCCGGTGGCCTGGTGCGGCCACGGGCCGGGCGACCCGCTTATTGCCTATGACCAGAAGGGTAATTGGGTAACCGCCCGCGACAGCGGCCAGGATGCGGAAGCCGGCCGCTTCTTTGGCAGCGTGCGCTCGGCAGCTCGTCTCGGACATAGCGGCCAATTCATGGGCGTAAGTGCTACCAGGCTTTACTCGGACACCTTCATGCTGCCCAATGGGAGTAGCAATGGCCCGGCCCCCTCTTCCACGCTAGCCGATAGCACCCAACCAATCCGTCGTTCCAGGTCCGCCGGCTCCGGAAAGGCCGGCCTGCGCCGGGTCTCCACCCGGGGCCAGCCTGACAATCCTTCACGCCCGTTGCCGGGAGCCACACAACTCCAACCGCAAACCGTGGCCCCGGCGGGGCCATCCTCGGCACAACGCCAGCAGCGGCGCATCGATTCGCTCAATCAGACCGGGCAAAATCGCAGCGACCAGAAAGTCCAAGATGCGCAGATGCATCCGAAACCGTCGGCCGGGCAGCCGAACCAACAAGTGCAGCAGCAGCAGCATTAGCGGGCAACAAGGGGCCAGGGTTTTCCACTATTTTTCTTGATTCGCGATGACACTGATTCCCCTGTTGCGACCAGAGGCCCCGGTCTCCCCGATGAATTTTTACGTAGCCGTAGCCGCAGTGCTGGGGTGGTCCTGCTATATGGGATGGCTGGGGTGGCGGCTGCGGCAGCTCTATCAGCAAAGTATGCAGGCGGTTGAGGCAAGCCTCTACGATGCCGACACGGCCGCCCACGGCAAAGGCGACCAGCCGACAGCCATCGATTCGCTGAAACTGGGCGTAGCCCCGGTGGTGGCCAACCTACTCCGACATCCCCTCACCACGGCCCCCTATACGGTAGCGCTGTCGGGCGGCTGGGGCTCGGGCAAAAGTTCGGTAATGGAACAGATAAAAAAGCACCTGTGGGAGGCCGATTTCCCCTTTAATCCTATCTACATTAACATCTGGCACTTTCAGCAGGAAGACCAGCTACTGACCTGGTTTCTGAGCCGGATTCTGGCGTGCTGCAACACCGGCTGGTTTCGATGGCGGCAGCTGGGGCATCGCCTGCGCACCCTGGGCTTCGCGCGGACTCTTTACCGCGCCCTGGTGCTGTCGCTGGCGTTTCCGGTACTGCTGTTCGTACTGGTAGCCCTGGCGCACGGGCTGACCAACCCGACGGCCGCTGCCCTTTTGCGGGCAGTACATAATTGGGAGATTAGCCGATGGGTGGCGGCCTGGTTTAGGCCGGCCTTCTACGTCATCGGCCACCTCGACGATGCGCTGCGCCCCAACGCCGGGGCAGCCAAACCCTCCGCGTGGGCCGTGATGATTCCGGGACTGTCAGTACTGTTTGCCGTGGTCACGCTGGTCGGCTCGGTCGGGGCTTCGCTGAAGAGCCTGCCCGGCCTGGTTCGGCCACTGCTCGACCTGATTCCCTATCAGCAACAATACGAAGTGGCACGGGGCACGGCCGGGTTCCGCCAGCGCTATCAGCAGGATTTTGCTACCATCATCCAAAACGCGAAGAACAACAACCTGGTCATTTTCGTCGACGACATTGACCGCGTATCCGGCCCCCGGGTGCTGGAATTGCTCGAAACCCTCAACTTCATCATCAATAATGCCCGCAATGCTGACGGCTCGTCTAAAGGGGCCAAGCTGTATTTCATCCTGGCTATGAACGTGCCCGAAGTGGTGCGTGTGCTGGCCCCCGTTCTCGACCCGCACCGGCAATTCACTACCCAGGATGCCCGCGAACAGCTGGCTGCCAGCTACCTGGCCAAGCTCGTTGACCTGACCGTGCGCATTCCCAGCCTGCGCGACCGCGATATTACTTCCTTGTCCTAATCCTGACCTTTTCGGCCCGACGATATGCCTCCTACTGTCGAAAACCCCGCCAAAGCAACGCCGCTGTCCGTTCTGAAAGCGCTCTGGAATCATTCGTTTTGGGCTTGGGTGTGGTTCTTTCTCGGGGTGGTAGCAGGTTGCTGCCTGGCCAATTTTATCTACGCCGGCCTACAGCCCAAAATTGCGGCCGAAGTGTCCCGGGCGGAAGCCCAAACCAAGGAGGAAGCCGACACGAAAGCGGCAGCGATGGCCCAGGGCCAGCTGCAGACCCGGGCCGCTGCCAAGGCCGATTCCGGCGCCCGGAATCACCTGAAAACGGCGCTCCAGGACGTGCTGGCTGTGCTGGCACCCAAATCGCACCCAGCACCAGTAAGCCGGGCCGACCTTGTGGCAGCGCTAAAGCAGGCGCTGGCCGTCGTTGGGGTGGAGCAAAAAATTCCTCCTGCTTCACCAACCTTCATCGCGAAAGAAGCTATCGAGGGAGCTCTCAATCATGCACTGGCCATTATCCGTGTAGCTCCTGACGGGCAGGTATCCGCAGCTAAGAATAACCTCGCAGGTGCGCTCCAAAAGGAGCTGGCAGTGCTTGCCCCGGATTTAAGAAGTTCTAAAGTAGAGCCAGACGGGAGCCAGACTCCCCAAAGTCCGAAGAGAGACGGGGGGGGAAAACCGATTCCGACCTCCCCGGTCTCTCCTGCCGCTACGAAAAAAAACAACATTGACCCTCAGCTGGTGCGCAAATCCAGGGCAAAACTGGTGGATATGCTGGTGCTGGCAGCGGCGCTGGCAGCAGGCTTTTGGGCCAGGCGGCAGGCCAGTTATCAGCCTCCGTCCGCAACTCCCTCACCAGTGCTCGAAGCGCTGATTAAGCTTTCTGAACATCAGAAAATCCTGACGCAGCAACTACAGCTCTCGCCCCGTCAAATCAAACGCTTTATCAACAAAGCACGGCTACAACACAGCCAATTACAGTTAGCAGCCAAAGACAGGCCTGAACTGCCCTTTCCGGTTGACCGCCAAATCAAAGCGTTTCAATGGCTGCTCTTGCTTGAAGGCGACCGACAGAAACCCTACCGATTTCCTCCTGACAACGACAATGAGTTCATCGACCAGCTGCAAATAGCGTACGCTGGCAACCGGCCCTTATCCTTACGCGAAGCTCGGAACCAAGCGGTGGAAGACCTGGTAATTGCAGGCGCGATAGAACGGGAAGCACAGCAACCCTCCCCCACTCTTGCGCCAGACCCGAAAGTCGAGCAGAAATTCATGCTTCAGTTTTATGAGATGAACGCCGGACTACTTGCCTGAAAACCTCCCCGAAACAGGCGTGTTATTCGTTGCAACCGGATTAGATACCCTTCTCAAATCGTTCAATGCCCCCCAGCCTCATCCTCTTCGACGGCGTGTGCAACCTCTGCCACGGCTTCGTGCAGTTCATCATCGAGCACGACCCGGCGGCGAAGTTTCAGTTTGCGGCCCTGCAAAGCGAGGCCGGGCGGGCCGTGCTGGCGGCCCACGGCCTGACCCCGGCCGACGCGGCGGCCGACCCCGATTCGGTGCTGCTGCTGCACGAGGGGCGGCTGTACTCGCACTCGGCGGCGGTGCTGCGCATTGCGCGCCTGCTGGGCGGGCCGTGGCAGCTGCTGGCGGTGGGCTACGTGCTGCCCCGGCCCTGGCGCGATGCCGCCTACCGCTTCGTGGCCCGGCACCGCTACCGCTGGTTTGGCCGGCAGGAAAGCTGTTGGCTGCCCACGCCCGAGCTGCGGGCGCGGTTCCGGTAGCGCCTGTGCGGCGGGGCCGCCGGCTTGTCATCATTTCAACACCGGATTAGATAAATTAAACAGAATCACGGTCAACAGGCTCTGGAAGAAGATAAGTGCGAACTATTTTAGACTTTGCAGAGATATAAGTATCGACATTCAGCAGGCCGGCGGGAATTTCAGGAGCGATGCAACGCCTCCGGGAATACTCAAAGGGCTGCCGGCGGTCGACTCACACTCTCTTCTTTGCTATGAAAAAACTTCGTTCGCTGGCGGCTTCGCTGGTGGCGCTGGGCCTGAGCCCGGCCGCCTGGTCGCAAACCGCCCCGCCCCTGTGGCAGCCCGCCCCCGCCCCACTGGCCCGCAGCGGTGCCAAGCCGGAACCCGGCTCCTGGTTCAGCCTCGATGCCCGGCAGCTGGCCGCCCGCC
>JALYUI010000543.1 GCA_030853845.1 Bacteroidota bacterium
GGCCTCGGGAGCGGCGGGGGGGCGTTTGGGGCCGGGGTCAGGGTGGCGCTTTCGCATCTTTAGCCACATGGAAACTGCTGCTTCAGATGCACGCGCATTGGAACGGGCTTTTTGTGGCCCTATCCAAAACGAAAGGCTCCGTTCTCCCTACATGAATTTCCCAAGTGGTACCTGGGCGTTCGGGAGCTACAGAGCCTTTCGGTGGTGAGGTGCCTTGGTTGGTATAGCCAAGGCCATTGAATTGTCCCGCAGCGAGTTGTGTCATACGCTGGCCATCGCATGGTACCGCTATAATTAGCCACTGCTGTTACGCGGCAACTGCCTGGAAAAGCCGGCTATTCCAGCGTTTCCAGGCAGTTGCTACGGGCCGGGCTCAACCCCGGCAGCTTATTGCTTGAGCAGGCGGCCCATGCGCAGGTAGCCGTCTTCGTCGCGAATCTGAATAAGATACAAGCCGGGTTTCACGTCTTTCAGGTTGAAAGGCTGGTTGGTGATGCCCGTTTTCAGCAGGCTGCCCGTGATGCTGTAGAGCGAAAACGCCCGGTTGCTCTTCCAGCCTACCGTCACTTCATCGGCCGCCGGATTTGGGTAAACGTCAATGGCCAGCAGCTCGGCCTGGTTGCGGGTGGCCAGGGGGCCAGCGTAGGCCGTGCTCATGTAGTAGATGTTCGCGGTTACGCTTTTGGTGATTTGGTGAGTGCCGACCGGGAGGGGCATTGTTAGCCGGCCCGCGCTCACCGTCTGGTTGACGTTGTCGACTTTAACCGTTCCGCTGAACGTATCATTAAACACCAGCGCTAGCGTGGCGGCAGCGGTGGTCGTAAAGTCGACATTCGTTGACGACTCAAGTTTCAGACACTGCGTCAGATTCAACCCATTATAAACAACCGTCCCTTGTGAAGTTGACAGGTTTCCGGTAATGGTGTAGAAGGTGCTGGTAGTGCCGGCCACGGTGAAATTGTGCACCATCCCTGACGTGCCACCACCACCACCACCACCACCAGTGCCGCCTCCCCCAGGGGTTATCACGCCAACGCCTTGAACAGAAACAAGCCCGGAAGTATAGTGGACCAGCGCCATTTGCAACGGCAAATTGACTGCGGAAGAGGCATCATCGACCGAATTATTGAAGGTCCACTGAAAATCGCCACCCTTCACGCGCCCCGAGTACAGCACTACGTTGCCTTGAGCCGCCGTAGGGCTATCCGCCGTGTAGGTATACATGACGGCAGGGTTTGTATCAAAGTTGTTGTAGGTGTTTCTGCCGTACGCCGACACGATGGTGCTGCCAACCGTTTGCGCTCTGGTCGCAACCACGTACGCATCAAAGTCAACCGTAGAATTTGGGTAGCCGGTAGCGCCATACGGCACAAAGCGCACCTGCCCAACCATGTAATTATCGAATGCCTTGATAGTGCCGCCGTCCTCATTGGAGAAAATAGGCTGAGTAGTGTAATTATTCGTCTGCGTAAGCGGATTGTAGACATCCGTGCCCTGCATAGAGGTGAGCATTGGGTACTTGCAATTGCGGAAGTAGTTGCCTTCCATGAATACGGAGGAGCCCTCCGTAGAGCCGGCCCCGTATTTCGCGTTGCCATCGTAATAGTTATTGTAGACGTGAGCCGAATAAAAACGAACCCGGGGATGACGGGAATCCGAATGGTCGTACCAGTTGTGGTGGTAGGTGATGAACAATCCTTGCGTAGTATTTTCGCTCAATCCCAACAGGTTACACTTGCCCGAATCCCAAAAATGGTTGTAGGAAAGCGTCACGTAGGTTGACAGTTTGGTATCCAGCGCCCCATCGCCCTTCACCTGGTCGGCGGCACTGCCCGCATGCCCATAAAAGTAATCGTTATTGTGCACCCAGATGTGGTCATTGTCCTGCTGAAGGCCCATATTGTCGCCTTCATCGCTGTCGCAGTTCATCGTTCCGATGTTGCGGACTTCAATGTTGGAAGCGCCTTTAATCCGAATTCCCCAGCCATCGGCCACGGCATCGTTCCCCACGCCTTCCATGGTGATGGAACCGGCAGCAAAATTGGCATTCTCGATAACAATGTCTCCGTTCAGCATGTAAGTCAGGTCGGTGATTTGCCCCACCAGCCGCACCAGCAGCGGCCGCGCATCGCGCCCTTTCTTAAAGCCGTCCAGAATGGTCTGCAGTCCCACGCAAGGGTTAACCGTTGCCCCGGTCACATTGAGGGAGACAGTATTCTTGGTGTTTTGCGTGATGTAGAGGACCACCGCGTTGGGTTTCAGCGTGCCGTTGGCATTGTAGGCCCCCGGCATCCGGCCACCCTGAAAGGCAAACCCGGTACGGTCCTGGGCCAGCACCGTTAGGGCGCTGGTCACCGTGGCAGTCCCTTCTACCCCCCCGATGACGGGCACAACCTTGAGCGTGTACGTCCCAGGCGTAAGCCCCAGTACATCAGCCCGGTAAAAGGAACCATAGCTTCGGATAAGCTGGTCGTCAATTCGCTGGTCTACAACGCCGCCGCCGCTGTAGTACACATTGTAGGTTTGGGCAGTTGCAATTGGCTGCCACCGCACGTAGGCCGATTCTAACCAGCCGGATGATTCTAAGACGGTTAAAGCCTGGGCTCGCAGAGCGAGCGAAGACAACAGCAAAAGCAAGGTAAGCAAGTGCTTCATAATCTGGGGACTTTGGGTGGGAAACAGTTCAGACAAACCTACCTCCAAGCAGTAGAAAATGAGTGCTTAACAGGATAAAGAAATGACTATAGTTGTGCAAACGATGCCGGGAACGATGCCGGGAACGATGCCGACCAGAATAGCCTGAAGCCTTTATCTACTCGCAGCAAGGTCCGCTTGGCTGGAAACGCAGAAGCATCCTCATGTGGGGCTAATCCATATACTCCGCAACGTCGGTAAACTAAACAGCTTCAATTAAAAGAAGCTCGGAATTCCAGGGGCGAGAGGCTGGTTTTGGTCTTGAACAGCTTGCTGAACGACTGCAAATGCTCGAACCCCAGCCCGTAGGCAATTTCGCTCACGGTGAGGCTGGTGGTCGATAATTTCTCCTTGGCTTTGGCAATCAGCCGGGCGTGAATGTGCTGCTGCGTGTTTTGGCCGGTGAGGACGCGCAGCAGGTTGCTGAGGTACTTGGGCGACAGGTGCAGGCAGTCGGCCACGTAGTGCACGGTGGGCAGGCCGCTTTCCAGCAAATCGTTGCGGTCAAAATAGGTGTGCAGCAGGGCTTCCAGCCGTTCAAGCACTTCGTGGTTGGCCTTTTCGCGGGTGATGAACTGACGGTCGTAGAACCGGTCGGCGTAGTGCAGCAGGCTTTCCAGGTGCGACACAATAATCTGCTTGCTGAACCGGTCAATATTGGACATGTATTCCTGCTGAATGGCGGCGATGAGCTGTAGCATAGCGGCCTCCTCCCTGGCCGAGAGAAACAGGCCCTCCCGGAGCGAATAATCCCAAAAATCGTACTGCTGGATGGTTTTGGCCAGCGGCGTATTCCACAGGAAATCAGGGTGGAGGTAAACCACCCACCCTGATTTTTTTACTTCCTCGGCCGGGTTCACCACCGCCATGCTAAATACCTGGTTGGGGGCCATGAAGGACATAATGCCTTCATTAAAATCAAACGGATGCTGCCCGTATTGCATGTGGAGATTGTGCATGCGCTTGATGGAAATGACGTAGAAGTCATAGACCATACTCGTCGGCTCCTCGCCGTAGCGGTGCGGCACCGTCCCCACATCCACCACGCTCAGAAGCGGGTGCTGGGGCTTGGGCAGCTGCGCAAACGCGTGAAACTCGCTTATCGTGGTGAAGCGCCTCATGCCGGCTCGTCGTTGGGGCGGATTTGCAGCACCAACTTGCCTTGTACGTGCCAGGTCTGGCTTTCGCGGTGGGCGTCGGCTACTTGCGCCAATGGGTATACCTTGCTGATAACCACCTTCACCTGGCCGGCGTCAATGAGTTGAGTAATTTCCTGGAGCCAGTCCTGCCGGGGCTGGTTGGCGGCTAGCGCACCCGTGGCCTGCTGCCGGGCCAGGGCTTCTGTCATGGGCTCATCGAAGGGGAAATCGACGTTGACGCTGACGAAAATGCCGCCGGCCTTTAACGTGTGCACGGCTTGCACCCGCGCCGCGTTGTCGCGCAAGGGCGAGGCTTCCAGCACCAGGTCCACATCGCGCACCAGCTCCTCCACCGACTGGCTGCGGTAGTCCAGCGCCTCATCGGCCCCCAGCTGGCGCACGTAGTCAAGGTTGCCGGCCGACGCGGTACCGATGACGTACGCCCCCTTGGCCTTGGCAAACTGCACGGCGAAGCTCCCGACGCCGCCCGACGCCCCCTGAATCAGGACGCGCTGGCCGGCCCGCAGCTGGCCATGCCCGAAGAGGCCCGTCCAGGCCGTGAGGCCGGCCAGCGGCACGGCCGCCGCCTCGGTGAAGCTGAGGCGTTGGGGCTTGTGGGCAAACTGGCTGGCTTTGGCCGCGCAGTACTCAGCGTAGCTGCCATCGCCGGGGAAGTTGGGCACGCCGTACACGGCATCGCCGATTTGAAACCCGGTGACTTCGCTGCCCAGTGCTTCCACCACGCCGGCCGCATCCCAGCCCAGGGTCAGCGGCAGGGTCAGGTAGGCCCGCATGTTGCCGCCTTCCCGCACTACCCAGTCCACCGGGTTGACGCCGCTGGCGTACACCTTAACGAGGATTTCATCGGCTGCCGGCACCGGCCGCGCTACGTCTTCGATTTGCAGGACTTCCGGCCCGCCAAATGCGTGGATTCTTACTGCTTTCATCAGAAAATGTATTGGGTTGGTTGATGCTAACAAAGGTCTTGGCTACTGAGGCCGGGGGGTTAACCAAAACGCCCTTTGTTTCAATCGAAATGCCGAGCGGCCGAAGTTGCCGGCCAGTGGATTAGGCAGCTGCTTGGTTACGTGCGGGCGGCCCATCGCGTCGATACGGGCGCTGCGGTGCGCCGTCTTCGCCCCCGGTCGCGGCGGGTAGGCGACTGGGGCCGGAGGGCCGCCCCCACGGCCATTCGGGCAGCGGAATGCCCTCAGGGGCGGACCCACGGGCTGGTCGGCTGCCCGACCGATGTTTGGGGCCGCCCCACTGGGCATTCGGGCGCCCGACGGGTATTTGGGGCCGCCCCAACGGGCATTCGGGCGCCCGAATGCCCAGTGGGGCGGGCAAGGGTTGGAAATGAATAGGCATCGCTATACATTAGCACCGTAAACCTTTTCATTTTCAACTTTTTTAACCCATTCCCATGTTGCCCACCACGCCTGACGCTTCGGCCCCTATCCCCGCTACCCCCGCCAAGCGCAACAAAAAAGAAGTGCTGCCCACCAGCCAACTGGCCCTGGCCACCCTGGGCACGACCGCCGCCAAAGCCTGGCTCGCCGCCGAGCTGCCCGCGCTGCTGTTCGTGAGCAAAGCCGCGTTCGCGGCCCAGGCCGCCGCCTACGTGGCCAGCGTGGGCACCGCCGACGGGGCCGGCGACGGCCTGAGCCCGCAGGCCAAGCGCATGAAAACGCTCGATAAGCTCATCACCAAAAACATGGGCTTCGTGAAGGGCTACCTGGCCGAAGACCACGACTAGGACGGCGGCGAAGCCTTCTACGCCGAGTTCGGCATCGTGCGCGAGGGCAAGAACTTCCGCCTGCCCACCGCCCGCACGGCCCGCGCCGGCGCGCTGGCCAAGCTGGTGGCCGCCCTCACGGCCCACAAGTACGACAAGCGCAAGTTCGGCACGGCCTTCTGGCAGCCCATTGCTACCGAATACGCCCAGTTGGCCAAGGACAGCGGCGAACTGCGCGGCACCGCCTCCGAAGCCGTGGGCCAGAAAAACGCCCTCGAAGCGCCCCTGCGGGTGGTGCTGCGCGCGCTGGTCCTGAGCATCAAAGCCAACTACCCCGACGTGGATGCCCAGCGCGGCGTACTGCGGGCCTTCGGCTTCCAGAAGGAGAGGTACTAGCGCCCGGAAGCGTGCAGCTGCCGCCAGCCGCTCCCGGTACCGGGGGCGGCTGGTTTGCGTTTGGGGGCCGTCGATACCTTTGCGGTTCCACCTTTATTTTCCTCCATGCGGAAGCTCCTGCTCAGCGTCGTTTTCACGGTCCTGCTTTCCCTCACTGCCCTCGGCAGCCCGCCGAGCCTGGTGCTGGTGCAGTTTCACGGGCGCACCAACACCATCACGATTTCGTGGGGGCCGGGCCAAACGGAAACCCTGAAAGTAGACGAGCCCCGCGTCCCTAAAAACTACGCGGCCTATGCCGAAAAGCTGCTGGCCATCTTCACCAGCCTCTACACCGAAGGCTATGAGCTGAAGAACAGCAGCGTGAACGATATACATTCGGGGATTTCCGAAACGGTAACCTACGTTTTTGTAAAACCCTAGCCCATCTCCGCGACCGAAGCAGGGGCCGGCTACCGGCACAGGCCTTCCCCGGCATGGATAGGGCGGGCCGAACGCCCAAACGCTCTCCCCGGCTGGGCCAGGAAGAGCGTTTGGGATGGGCAGCCTGGAAACGACGTCTAGTAGGACACGTTGGCAAATACCCCGTTGGTAACAGGCTTCGAAACGTAGGCTCCGGAGTTGGTAGTACCGTACCCAACGAACGTGAACGTGCCCGAGAAGCGGCGCAGCGTGGGGTTGACGCCGGTAATAACCAGCGTGCCGCTTTTGACCGTGCCCGTGGGGCTGTTCCCATCCGAGTAGTAAGTCTGATAGTCGGCCCCCATATAGTAAGCGCTGTACCCGTAGGCTGAGCCCGTCAGGGAATAGGAGCCGACGATGGGTGTCAGGCCCGCCAGGTCGATACCGAGGGTAGGCCCCGGCGCGCCGCCCGGGCTCACGGTAAAGGTGAGGAAACGGTCGCCGGCCAGGGTCTGCGAAAAAATGTAGGTGGCGGTAACCGCCGTGCTACCGGCGGTGAACGAAGCCGAAGCCGGGGCCACCGTTGCCGTAGTGGCGGCGGCCGTGGTACCCCCCGCGGCCAGGGTAACTGCTTGCGATGCCGGAGTAGCGTAGCCCGCAGCCGCGGTAAAGGTGAGGGTGTAGGCCCCCAGCGCCAGGCCCGGGAAGGAGTAGGCCCCCGTGCTGCCGGGGGTGGCCGTGGTGGCCTTGCCGCTCGCGTCGGTGGCGGTCACCGTTGTTACGGCGCTGGCCGGGGTTATCTGCCCGCTGAGCGTGGCGGTTTGCGCCGAGGTAGCCTGCGGGTCCGAGGCTTTATTGCAGGAAGAAGTAAGCAGTGCCGCGCTTACTGCCACGGCCAAAGTAATAATACGTACAACGTTTTGCATGGAAAAAATGAAAATGGAAAAAAGATAAAATCGCGTGCAAGTTAGTTCCGGCGGCCGCCTGGTTGGATGCCGGACCCGCCACCACCACACAATAAATCTTGCCGGATGAAGGGCGAATGCCGGCTCCCCGGGCCTGAATCGCAGGTCCACGCCATTGCCCCCCCCCAACGCCACACGCGGCGGCCCCCGTTGCCGGGAGCCGCCGCGTGGCCGGAGTAGCCGCAGCTACGGAGTTTACTTCAGCGCCGGCAGGGCGGCCAGCATCGTCTTCAGCCCGGCGGCGGCATCCTGGCCGAGGTTCACGCGCAGGGTGCGGCGGCCGTTGTCGCGCAGGGCCTGCAGGTCGCCCAGGGCCTGGGCGTTCTTGAAGGTGCCGAAGGTGTAGGAGCGGCCGGGCAGGGCTAGGTCCTGCGGGTTGTCGTCGGTGAACTGGATGAACAGGCCGGTGTTGGGGCCGCCCTTGTGGTACTGGCCGGTGCTGTGCAGGAAGCGCGGGCCGTAGCCCGAGGTGGTGGCCAGGTGCAGCTCCTGCATCACGCGCTGGCGCAGGGCCAGCAGGCTGGCGCTCACGGCGGGCGTTTCCGTCAGGTAGGCTTGCAGGCACACAAAGTCGCCGGGCTTGGCCTGCGCGAAGAAGGCTTTGAGCACGTCGGCGGCCCTATCGCCGTGGGCGGCGGTGTAGTAGTCCACGCCGTTCTCGCTGGCGGCGGGGGCTTCGGTTTCGGGCAATTTGCCTTCTTCCTCCACGGCCTTCATCAACTGGTCGGTGGCGGTTTTGGCGGCCTGCACGTTGGGCTGGTCGAAGGGGTTGATGCGGAATACGGCGCTGGCCACGGCCGTGGCCACTTCCCAGCGGTAGAACTCCTGGCCGAGGTCGTAGGCATCGCGCATCAGCAAAGTGATGACGGGGTGGCCGGCGGCGGCCAGGGCCTCCAGCTTGGCGGTGTTGGCCTCGTCGCGCTGGCCTTTGTAGCCCACGTACACAAACACGCGGTCGGTGCCATACATGCCGGGCTCACCCAGGGGCTCGCCGGCCACGGGCAGAATGCCCTTGCCTTCCTTGCCGGTGCTTTCGGCGATGAGCTGCTCCAGCCACAGGCCGAGGTCGTGCAGGGCCTCGGGCACCACGATGGTGAGCTTGTCGCGCCCCTGCTGGGCCAGCACGCCCAGGGCGCTGCCGAATTCCAGGCCGGGGTTTTTGTCGGTAGCACCGTAAGCCCCACAGGCACGCATCATCAGAATGGCGCGCTCCAGAATCTCGCCAATGGGCAGGCCGTACAGCGCGGCCGGCACCAGGCCGAAGTAGGTGAGGGCCGAGAAGCGGCCGCCCACCTCGGGGAAGTTAAGGAAGATGTGGCGGTAGCCGGCCTCGGTGGCATCGGCCACGAACTTCGAGCCGGGGTCGGTGATGGCCACGAAGTTTTCGCCGGCCTTGTCGCCCTTCAACTCTTGCACCTTCGCGTAGAAATAGTCGCCGAACGCCAGCGGCTCGGCCGTAGTCCCGGACTTGCTGGCCACGATAAACAACGTTTCCGCCAGTGGAATCGCGGCTTCAATGGCGCGCACCGCGCCGGGGTCGGTGGTGTCGAGCACCGACATGGGCAGGCCGTTTTCTCCCTTCTCAAACGCCGATTTGAACACAATTGGCGCCATCGTGCTGCCGCCCATGCCCATCACCACCACGTGCCTGAAGCCGGCGGCCCGCACCGAGTGCACGAACTGCTCGATTTCAGTCACGCGGCCCACCATGACTTCGGCCACGCGCAGCCAGCCCATGTAGCTGCGAATGCTGTGCTGCCCGGCCTCGTCGGCCGTCCACAGGTCGGCCTTTTTATCCCAGAAGCCATGCACGAAATTGTCTGCTTTGAACTTGGCCAGCTGCGCATCGACGGCGCCCTGGTACTGGCCCAGCTGCATCTTCGAGTCGTCCACCTGCTCGGTCACGGCCAGGGCGCGCTTCTTGTCAATGGACTGCATGAGCTTGGCGAAGGGCTCCTTGAACTTGGTCGCGCCGTCTTCCTCCAGGTGCTGGGTCAATTCCTCCAGGTTCAGGCCCAGCCCGGGCAGGCTGCTCAGCGTCCGGCGGGCCTGGTCGAGGTTGTCTTCGATGGTCACGGCTACCTTGCCGCTGGTCCGGAACAGGTCCAGCGTTTCTACCGGCACGGTGTTCACGGTGTGCGGGCCAATGAGGCCGTCGACATAGCGCAGGTTGTCGTATTTGGGGTTTTTGTTGCCGGTGCTGGCCCACAGCAGGCGCTGCGTGGCGGCTCCCTGGGCAGCCAGCGCCTCCCAGCGCGGGCCGGCAAAAATCTCCTTGTACATCTGGTAGGCCTGCTTGGCGCTGGCCAGGGCCACTTCGCCCACTGCGCTCTGCGCCAAAGCGCCATTGTCGCCGCCTTCGGCCGCGATTTTCTCCAGCATCGGGTCAATCAGCACGTCGATGCGCGAGAGGAAGAAGCTGGCCACCGAGTCGAT
>JALYUI010000567.1 GCA_030853845.1 Bacteroidota bacterium
CATCTATATAGACGATATGTAGGCTTTCGTCACGCCGCAAGTTAATGCAAAAGAGGCTGGAGCTCCCGTAGCTTCAGCCTCTTCTCATTTCTGCCGCTGCGCAGGGCATTACCGTTGAATGGCGCGGGTAGCGGGGGCGGCGGGCTCCCATTCGCCAATAACGATGCCGGTGCGCTTGATTTCCTGCACGAAAGGGTTCCAGTCGGTGAACTGAGCGGGCGAGAAGGTGTGCGGCTCGATGTCGATAAACTGCTTCTGAATGATGGCGCTGCTGATGAGGCCCACGTCCTGAAACCCGAATCCGGTGAACTCATCGGCCACCAGCGCCACGTCGATATCCGAAAACGCCCGCTGCTCGTTGCGAGCGTAAGAGCCGAACAGAATAACTTTCCGCAGCGAAAGATGCTGGCTGCGGATGCTTTCGGCGAATGCTTTAACCCGTTCTAAGGCAACTGATTGAGTAAGCATTGGCGGAGGTCGGTTACGGCTTGCAGTACCGCTTGGGTGAAGGCCGGAGTGGCTTGCTGGCGCAGGTTGGCCGTGTAGCTTTCATAACGTCCTTCCAGCTGAAAGGTGTTCAATTGCTGCACAAACGTGGCCTGGGCCGGCGTCAGCACCAAGTTTGTATCGGCCAGCAGCCGGGCAATGTTGTGCGTAAAGGGCGGCGTGTCGCCGGGGTTGTCCTGCACCCAGAGCGCCTTGGCCAGCTTCTCGATAGTGAGGTGGGTCCAGAACAGACACGGCACATACGTACCGGCCGCGAACATGGCCCCGACCTCCTGCCAGTTCTGGGCGGCGGCATTCGTCCAGTAGGCAATGTGGTCGGCTTTCGTCACGCCGCAAGTTAGTGCAGAAGCGGCTGAAGCTCCCGTAGCTCCAGCCTCTTCGCATTTCGGCCGCAGCGCAGGGCTTTGGATAAGGAGTTGAGCCGCTCTGAGCTACTGCGCCTTGCTCACAAACGTCTGCTTCGCCCGGATATCCCTGGAGGAGCTGCCCACCAGCACTTCGAATTCGCCGGGCTCGACTACCCAGTTCATGTTGCGGTCGAGCAGGGCCAAATCGTCGGGGCGGAGGGTGAAATGGATGGTTTTCCGCTCGCCGGGGGCCAGGGTCACGCGCTCGAAACCGCGCAGCTGGCTGTCGTAGGTGATGACGGTGCTGAGCTTATCGCGCAGGTAGAGCTGGACTACTTCGTCGCCTTTTACCGGGCCGGTGTTAGCCACGTCCACCGCAATTTCGATGGGGGCTTGGGGGGCGGCTTCGCGGGGCGTTACCTGCAGGTTAGAGTAGGCAAAGGTGGTGTAGTTCAGGCCGAAGCCGAAGGGATAGAGGGGGCCGTTGGTGGCGGTTTTGCCGCCGCCGTTGGGGTCGCCGCCGATGGGCTGGTCGGCCTGGGAGGCGGGCTTGAAGGGGAAGTTGAGCTCAATCTGGCCGGTGCTTTTGGGGAAGGTCATGGTGAGCTTGCCGCCGGGGTTGTAGTCGCCAAACAGCGCCTCGGCGATGGCCGTGCCGCCCGACGGACTCGGGAACCACGCCTCCAGAATGGCCGACACGTTGCGCGCCGCCCAGTTGATTGTGAGCGGCTGGCCGTTGATGAGCACCAGCACCACGGGCTTGCCGGTGGCGTGCAGGGCCTCCAGTAGCTGCTGCTGGCGGCCGGGCAAATCGAGCGAGGTGCGCGAGAGGCTTTCGCCCACGGTTTTGTCGTCCTCGCCCAGCACGGCCACAATGACGTCGGCGGCCTGGGCTTTGGCCACGGCTTCGGCAATGCCCTGCTGCTCGGGGGCGCTCAGGGGCGTGGGCACCAGCTCGGTATCGGGCCAGCCGGGGCACACCACGTCGCAGCCCTTGGCGTACTGCACCGTGAGGCCGGGGCTGGCGGCCGCCTGCAGGCCCTTGAGCACGGTGGTGACGGGGTTGTTGGAGGGGCCGTAGCGGCTGATGGCGGGGTCGGGATTATCGGCCAGCGGGCCCACTACGAGCAGGTTTTTGAGCTGGTTTTTTTGCAGGGGCAGGCGGGCGTTTTCGTTTTTCAGCAGGACGAGTGATTCGCGGTTGGCTTGCAGGGCGAAGGCCTCATCGGCGGGCGTGTGCACGGTTTTGTCGGCCTGTTTGGGGTCGGGCACGTAGGGCTGGTCGAATAGGCCGAGGCGGAATTTCACGCGCAGTACCTGGCGCACCCGCTCATCGACGGTGGCCTGGGCCAGGCGGCCGGTTTTCACCAGCTCGCGCACGTTGTTGATGTAGGTGGCAGGCGTGTAGAAGTTGGTCCACACGTTCAGGCCGGCCTCCACGGCCTGGCGGGTGCCATCCAGGAAATCGGGCGCGACGTGGTGCTTTTCCGAGATGAACTCCACCGCCCGACTATCCGATACCACGTAGCCATCGAAGCCGTATTGCTGGCGCAGCAGCTCTGTGAGGAAGTAGTGGCTGGCGGTGATGGGCACGCCGTCCCAGTCGTTGTAGCTGCTCATCACGCCCAGCGGGTGAGCCTCCTGAATCACGCGCCGGAACGGGTACAGGAACATCTGGTGCAGCTCGCGGGGCGCCACGTGCGGGTCGGTGCGGGCATTGCCGTCGCGCCCGCCCTTGGGCACGCTGTACACGGCGAAGTGCTTGAGCGTGGACGCCACGCCCTGGCCCTGCACGCCGAGCACCATCTGCTTGCCCAGCTCCGCGATGAGGAAGGGGTCTTCGCCGTAGCATTCCACCACGCGGCCCCAGCGCGGGTCGCGGGCCACGTCCAAGATGGGCACGTACACGTTGGTATAGCCCAGGGCTTTGGCTTCGCGGCCCACGGTTTCGCCGGCGCGGCGCACCAGGGCCTTGTCCCAGCTGCTGCCGATGCCGATGGGCGCGGGCAAGGGCGTGGCGCGGTCGTGGTTCAGCCCGTGGATGCCCTCGTTGGTGAAATCGACGGGGATGCCCAGCCGCGTTTCCTCCACAAACCAGCGCTGCACGTTGTTGATGCCCTCGGCGTGCCGGCTGAAGGGGAAGGTGTACTTGCTGGCGGCTTTGGGCGTGTTGCGCACCCCGTTCAGTTCCTCGTCGATGTTGGCGATGCCGTCTTTCCAGACTTCGTTTTTCCAGCCGGGCTTGGGCATCTCGTCCTTCAGTACCCGCCCAAACCCGTAGAGCGTGGCCATCTGGCAGGTTTCCTCGTCCAGCGTCATCTGAGCCAGCAGGTCGTCCACGCGCTTTTCCAGCGGCTGGGTCACGTCCTCGTACACGTCGCGCCGGCCGTTCTTGTTGAAGTCGACCCAGCCTTTGTGGTAGAGGTTTTTCTGGGCGTGAGCCGTGGTGGCCAGCAGGCAGCCCAAGGCCAGCAGAAGGGGTTTGGGGTTCATCATGAAGGCGGTTGGGTAGGATTTGGGCAAGCTGGAAACGTCCGTAAACTTCCCGCCGGAATGCCCCGAAACCAACGGTTATCTACGCAAACGTTTACAGCTATCAAAGGAAAGCTCCCGATACAGCAGCCCCGAATGAGGCTGCTGTATCGGGAGCTTTTCAGCCGAAAGATGTAGAGACGCGACCCTTCGCGTCTCGGCGTTGAACGGTGGCCCGACCGACACCCGAAC
>JALYUI010000581.1 GCA_030853845.1 Bacteroidota bacterium
AACCAGAAGTGGCTGTTCACAGACCTGGGCACGGCCCGCGCAGCCCTGGCGACGGTGCCGGCCGGCAGCCCCGCCGATAGCCGCCTGCAAGTGTACCCCACCGTGGCCAACCAGGAGGTGCAGCTCGACTACAACGCCGGCACCGCACAGTCGCTCGGCCTGAGCCTGCGCGACCTGACCGGCCGCGTGCTGACCAGCCAGCTCCGTCCGGTAACGACCGGCAACAACCATTTCACGCTGCCCGTGGGCACCCTGGCCGCCGGCCTCTACCTGCTCCAGGTGAACACGGCCGAAGGGTCGCTCGTGCGCCGGGTGATGGTCGCGCACTAAACAGGTAGCGCATTAAGGTGGAAGCCGCCGGCCCGGAATTCGGGCTGGCGGCTTCCATTGTGCCAGGCTGGCAGCCGGGTGGCTATTTTTTAGTTGTTTTTTAAGCGACCGAACGCCGCACGGCCAGATGGAAGTAGCGGTACGTGTCGGGCGCTTTTGCGGTGACTTTCCGTGTGTTGCAAGTGTATTATCAATGACCATAAATACCCTTCAAGCCTTAAAATGACCTTTTTACGCACTTTAATTGGTAGGAGGGCGGCTACATTTGACCGGTTGGGCAGCTGCCTGGGCGGCCGGCAGAGATGCTGCTCGAGCACTGGCTACCGTCCCGGTTGGCTCTCGGCTGCCCGCGAAAAAATCCGGTATTCATCGTTGTCCGCAATTCCTTCCTATGCATAGTCTCCCGTCTTTTCGATTGAATTTTGCCGGGCTCCGTTTTGGAGCGCTGCTGGGGCTGCTGCTGTTGCTGCCTGGATTGGTGCCGGCGGGTTTCGGGCAGAGCTTTCTGCACGCGGACGGGCCTAAAATCCTCAATGCCAGCAACCAGGAAGTGCTGCTGAATGGCGTGAATCTGGGCGGCTGGCTGTTGCAGGAAGGCTATATCGTCAAGCCGGGCTGGGGCGGCGTGAACGGCAAGCAGACCCAGGGCGCGGTGAAACAGACCCTGTATGCCGCCGGCCTGAGCGACGCGGCCGTGGAAACCTTCTACCAGAGCTACCGCAACAACTTCATTACCAAGGCCGACATTGATTTCCTGGCCTCGCAGGGTTTCAACTGCATCCGGCTACCGCTGCACTACGACCTGCTGCTGACGCCCGCCCAGCGCGCCGTGCGCAACGGCGTGCTGCACGGCACCACCAGCTACGCCAGCTACGTGAGCTCGCTCACCAGCTGGTACAACGCCAACCAACTGTTCACGGACCCCGCCAACATGGAGGCCCTGCACCAGATTGACAACGTGCTGACCTGGTGCGCCGCCAACAACATGTACGTGGTGCTCGACCTGCACGCCGCCCCCGGCTCGCAGGGCACCGACGTGAACATCGCCGACGCCCTGCAGCCCCTGGATTTGTGGAACCAGCCCATCTACCAGGACATTACCGTGCGGCTGTGGGAAAAGCTGGCCGCCCGCTACAAAAACGACGCCCGCGTGGCCATGTACGACCTGCTGAACGAGCCCAACAACGTGCCCAGCAACCCGCCGATTCACGACCTGTTCGAGCGGCTCATTAATGCCGTGCGGGCGCAGGGCGACAACCACCTACTGCTGCTCGAAGGCAACGGCTTCGGCAACGACTTCAACTACATGGAGAAGCGCACCTTCACCAACCAGGCCAACCTGGTGTACAACTCGCACCGCTACAGCGGCACCGGCTACCTGCTCGACAACGGCGTGAACTCCACCGGCGGCGGCCCCAACAGTCTGCGCTTCATCGGTACCATGAAGCAGTTTCGCATCGACAACAACGTGCCCATTTGGGTGGGCGAAACCGGCGAAAACACCGATGCCTGGATGCACGACGCGGCCCAGAGCCTCAACTCGGTAGGCATCGGCTGGTGCCACTGGACCTACAAGCGCTTCGAAGGCAGCTCCAACGCCGCCCTTTTCCGCATTCCGCCGCCCTACATCGTGGATGGG
Source organism: Bacteroidota bacterium (assembly GCA_030853845.1). GTDB lineage: Bacteria > Bacteroidota > Bacteroidia > Cytophagales > Hymenobacteraceae > Hymenobacter. Next base: position 1,970 of record JALYUI010000581.1, read on the forward strand.
CCGGCCGGGCTGCCGCAGGTGCTCCAGAATATTCTGTTTGCCAACGCCATCCCCAATTCGGCCCTGGCGGCCCTCGCGCCCAACCAGAACGGCATCGTGAATTACCCCGACGGTGGCAGCTTCCAGGGCCTCACGGTGGCCCCGCTCAACCGCATTGTGTGGCTGCAAGGCAACAACCATCAGTACGTGTCGAGCGAGGGCGGCAACCAGGCCATGACCTGCGCCCGCGCTTCCTATGGGGCCTGGGAGCAGTTTGCGGTGGAGGCCGGCGCCGGGGGCAAAGTGACCCTGCGCAACAGCCTCACCAACCGTTACGAGTCGTCGGAAAACGGCACCCAGGCTATGACCTGCACCCGCGTTGCGGCCGGCCCTACCGAGCTGTTCGACTGGCTCATCAACGCCGATGGCACCGTCTCGCTGCGCGGCAGCAACGGGGCTTACGTGTCGAGCGAAAACGGGGCCCAGCCCATGACCTGCACCCGCACCGCGCTGGCGGCCACCGAGAAATTTCTGTTCGGCGTGGTAGGCAACACGGCCCTGTCCAGCCGTGCGGGGCGCAATTCGGCAGTCGGCTTCTACCCCAATCCCGTCAGCGGCATCCTCACCTACCAGCTGCCGGCCGGCGTTGCCAGCCACCGCCTCAGCGTGCTCGATACCACCGGCCGCGAGGTGCTGAGCCAGGCCTTCGCCGCCGTGGGCGAGCAGCACACCGTCGACCTGGCAGCCCTGCGGCCCGGCCTGTACCTGGTGCGTCTCGTAGGGGCTACTTTTCATGCCGAATTCAACATCAGCAAGCAATAACCTATTGCTCCTCAATAATTTATCGCTAGTCTATTTGCTACGCCGGGCTAGTCGACAAATGGTTGGCAAAGCGTCCCAGATGGTTCTCATTTTCCAGGGCCGGCATCTTGCTTTTCGACTCGTTCATCATGCCTGATTTACGGCCGACCAGCCCCGCACCGCCACCTTTTTTGCTTGTGTCATTTGTTTTTCTTCAACCCATCTCAAAACCCACCGCATGAATCGCCCCAACCGTTTCCGCTCCCGTACCCCCCGCTGCCTCGTGGCGCTGCTGAGCCTGCTCTTCGTGTTTTTGGGCTGCCCGGCTGCCCGTGCGCAGAGCTTTTTGCACGCTACCGGACCCAAGATTTTGAACGCCAGTAACCAGGAAGTGCTGCTGAACGGCGTGAACCTCGGAGGCTGGGCCGTGCAGGAAGGTTACATCATCAAGCCGGGCTGGGGCGGCATCAACGGCAAGCAAACCCAGGGCACGGTGAAGCAAACCCTCTACAACGCGGGCATGAGCGACGCGGCTGTGGAATCGTTCTACCAGAGCTACCGCAACAACTTCATCACCAAACCCGACATCGACTACCTGGCCTCGAAAGGCTTCAACTGCCTGCGCCTGCCGCTGCACTACGACCTGTTTCTGACGCCCGCCCAGCGCGCCGTGCGCAACGGCGTGCTGCACGGCACTACCAGCTACGCCAGCTACGTGAGCTCGCTCACCAGCTGGTACAACGCCAACCAGCTGTTCACGGACCCCGCTAACATGGAAGCTTACCGCATGATTGACAACGTGCTGAGCTGGGCCGCCGCCAACAAGATGTACGTGGTGCTCGACCTGCACGCCGCGCCCGGCTCGCAGGGTACCGACGTGAACATTGCCGACGCCCTGCAACCGCTCGATTTCTGGAATAAGCCGGTTTACCAGGACATGACGAACCGGCTGTGGGCCACCGTCGCGGCCCGCTACAAGAACGACGCCCGGGTGGCCATGTACGACCTGATTAACGAGCCCAACAACGTGCCCAGCAATCCGCAGATTCACGACGTGTTGCAGCGGCTGATAAACACGGTGCGGGGCCAGGGCGACAACCACCTGCTGCTGCTCGAAGGCAATGGCTTCGGCAACGACTTCAACTACATGGAGAAGCGCACCTTCACCAACGCGGCCAACCTGGTGTACAACTCGCACCGCTACAGCGGCACCGGCTACGAGCTCGATAACGGCGTAAACTCCACCGGCGGCGGCCCCAACACTCTGCGCTTCATCGGTACCATGAAGCAGTTTCGCATCGATAACGATGTGCCCATTTGGGTGGGCGAAACCGGCGAAAACACTGACGCTTGGATGCACGAGGCCGCCCAGGCCCTGAATTCGGTGGGCATCGGCTGGTGCCATTGGACCTACAAGCGCTTCGAAAACGGCAACAACCCCGCCCTCCTGCACATCAATTCGCCCTTTATTGTGGATGGACCCGGCGGGCTGAACCAGGTGCTGAGCAACATTCTGTTCGCCAACTGCGTCCCGAACTCGGCGGTTGGAGCCGTCGCGCCCAACCAGAACGGCATCGTGAATTACCCCGGCGGCGGCAGCTACAACGGCGCTTCGGGCTACAACGGGCCGGCCCTGGGGCGCATCTACGAAATCAGCGCCAAGAGCAGCGGCAAGGCCCTCGAAATCTCCGCCAACTCGCAGGTGAACGGCGGCCGGGCCCAGCAGTGGACCTGGGTGGGCGCGGCCAGCCAGAAATGGCGGCTCTACGACGTGGGCAATGGCTACGTGCGCATCGTGAACCTGAACAGCAACAAGTCGCTGGACGTGGCCGGGCCTTCCACGGCCGACGGGGCCCTCACCCACCAGTGGGACTGGCTCACGACCAGCAGCCAGTACTGGCAGCCCATTCCCAATGGCGACGGCACCTACCGCCTCATCAACCAGTACAGCGGCAAAGCCCTCGACGTGCAGGGCAACTCCACGGCCGACGGGGCGGCGGCCCAGCAGTGGACCTATGGCGGCGGCGACAACCAGCGCTGGTACTTCAGCGACCAGGGGGCAGGCCGCACGGCTCTGGCCAGCAGTACCGCGCAAACGGCCGCCGTGGGCTTCTACCCCAACCCAGTGACTGACGTCCTCACCTACCAGCTGCCGGCCGGCACCACCGCCCACCACGTAACCGTGCTCGACGCCGCCGGCCGCCTGGTGCTGACCCACACCGTGGAGGCTACCGGCGACCAGCATACGCTCGACGTTTCGGCCCTGAAAAGCGGGCTTTACTTTGTTCGCCTCGCGGGCTCCGGCTTCCATTCTGAATTCAAAATCAGTAAGCAGTAGCCTCTTTTACCTCACCGGTTTGTTCTCCATGTCTCCCCAATTCTCGCCCCTCCTGTTCCTCGCTACGCTGGCTTTTGGCAGTGCCGCTGCCCAAAAGCCCGGGCCTGCCAAAGCCGCCGCTAAACCGGCTACTGCCGCCAAAGCCGGCGGCGCCACCTACTCGGCCGCCGGCCGCACGGCCCGCGTGTATGCCACCGTACAAGGCACCAGCCAGCGCCTGGCCGCCGGCGAAAGCCTGAAATTCACCCCCGCCGCCCAGCCGCTCGAAACCCAGGTCTGCGTGTTTGTCGACCCCGGCCACTCGTTTCAGACCATGCTCGGCATTGGCGGGGCGCTGACGGATGCCTCGGCCGAAACCTTCGCCAAGCTGCCGAAACCGCAGCAGCAGGAGTTTCTGCAAGCCTATTACAGCCCCACGGGCGGCATTGGCTACACGCTGGGCCGCACCAGCATCCACAGCTGCGACTTTTCGAGCGGCAGCTACACTTACGTGGCCGACAAGGACGAGGCGCTGAAAACCTTCAGCGTGGCGCACGACGAGCAGTTCCGCATTCCCTTCATCAAGCAGGTGCTGGCGGCGGCCGGCGGCAAGCTGACGTTGTTTGTGAGTCCCTGGAGCCCGCCCTCCTGGATGAAAACCAACGGCGAGATGCTGCACGGCGGCAAGCTGCTGCCCCAGTACCGCCAGGCCTGGGCCAACTACTACGTCAAATTTATCAAGACCTACGAGCAGCTGGGCATCCCGATTTGGGGCCTCACCGTGCAGAACGAACCGATGGCTACCCAGAAATGGGAGTCGTGCGTGTACACTGGTGAAGACGAGCGCGACTTCATCAAGGGCTTCCTCGGCCCTACGCTGGCCAAAAGCGGGCTGGGCGGCAAGAAGCTCATTGCCTGGGACCATAACCGCGACCTGCTGTTTCAGCGGGCCAGCACCGTGCTCGACGACCCCGAGGCCGCCAAGTACGTGTGGGGCATCGGCTACCACTGGTACGAAACCTGGACCGGCAGCAGCATGCTGTTCGACAACGAGCGCCGCGTGCACGAAGCCTTTCCCAACACCAACCTGATTTTCACCGAGGGCTGCAAGGAAAGCTTCGACCTGGCCAAAGTCGACGACTGGGCGCTGGGCGAAAAGTACGCCCACTCGATGATTGGCGACTTCAACGCCGGCACCGTGGGCTGGACCGACTGGAACGTGCTGCTCGACGAAACCGGCGGCCCCAACCACGTGGGTAACTTCTGCTTCGCTCCCATCATCGCCGACACCAAAGCCGGCAAGCTGATTTACACCAACGCCTACTACTACATCGGCCACTTCTCGAAGTTCATCCGCCCAGGCGCCCGGCGCATTGCCGCCACTGCCAACCGCGACGCCCTGCAAACTACCGCCTACCGCAACCCCGACGGCAGCTTGGCCGTGGTGGTACTGAACCAAACCGACAAACCCCAGGATTTCCAGCTCTGGCTGCGCGGGCAGGGCGCTAAAACCACGGCCGCGGCGCACTCCATCATGACGCTGGTGGTGAATTAGTGAAGGATTTGAGCAGAAAGCACGTCATGCAGAGCGTAGCGAAGCATCTCGCGTGCCACCACTAACCCGTACGATTGAGTTACTACCACAAGCGAGATGCTTCGCTACGCTCTGCATGACGTGCAGCAACAACCGCTACTATGTCAATTCCCTCTTCGATGCTCCTGCGCCGAACCGCCGCCTTGGTTGCCGGCCTGCTCCTCTTCTGCGCCGCTGCCCACGCCCAACAGCCCGCCGACCCGGCCGTCGCCAAAAAAGCCGCCGACGAGGCCTACCACCAGCGCCAGGAATACCTGCTGCACCACGACTGGCCCAACCTCCAGCAGTACGCCGCCGCCAACCAGCGCCTGCCCGCCCCCGCGCCCGGCCGGCCCCGGGTGGTCATCATCGGCAACTCCATCACCGAGGGTTGGGTGAAGGAGGATTCGGCCTTCTTCCGGGGCAAAGCCTACGACTACGTGGGCCGGGGCATCGGCGGGCAGGGCACCGGGCAAACCGTGCTACGCTTCCGCGCCGACGTGATTGACCTGCACCCGGCCGTGGTCGTCATTCTGGTGGGAACCAACGACGTAGCCGAAAACAACGGCTCCTACAACCCGCAGAACACCCTCAACAACATCATGACCATGTGCGAGCTGGCCCGCGCCCACGGCATCCGGGTGGTGCTGGGCGCGGTGGCCCCCAGCCTCGATTTCTGGTGGCACAAGGGCCTGAACCCGGCCCCGAAAATCCTGGCCCTGAATGAGCTGCTCAAAGCCTACGCCAACCAGCAGCACTTCGGGTACTACGACATACACACCGCCCTCAAAGACGAGCAGAACGGCCTGCGCAAAGCCTACGGCGAAGACGGTGTGCACCCCAACCTGGCCGGCTACCGCGTGATGGAGCCGCTGCTAAACCAGGCCGTAGCCGCCGCCCTGAAGCAGAAATAAGCGTAGTGTCCGCCGTCTCAAAACCAACCTCCGCGCCTCAGTGTTTGCTCCGCCCGGCTGCCCTGCCCGCGGGCTTGGCCGGCTTTTTCGCCTTCGGTTTGGCCTTTACTTTAGCTTTGGGCCGCGCCTTTTTCCGCCGCGCCGGCAGGCGCTCCCGTTCGGCCTTGCGCTCGGCGCGCAGCAGCAGGCGCTCAGGCAGCCGGGCCATCAGGCGCTGGCGCACGAACTGCGCCAGGTTGGAAAGCGGCACCAGCTGCGTAGTTCGCAGGAACTGGCCAACTTCCCGGCTGCGCAAGGTGCTCACCCCGGTCAGGCCCCGGGCCAGCAGAAACTGCTTCACTTCCTCGAGCAGCACAAGTTTCGCCAGCGGCGCAGGCTCCACGGTGGCGTTGTAGGCGGCGGCGCGGTGTGGGCGCAGGCCCGCGCCCGATGCCACCAGCACGCCCACCCACTCGGGCAACAGCGGCAGTAGATTAAGTAGGTGCTTTTCGGTGACAACGAACGTGACGAAGTCGTACACCTCGCCGTAGCAGCGCAGCTGGTTGGCCACCCGTTGCAGGGTGTCGCCGTCGCCCTTCACCTCGTAGCCGTGCATGAAGTGCTCGGTGATGTGCACCACGTCGGCGCGGGTGCTGCCGGTGGGCAGCTCATCGATGCACACGCCGCCGGAAAGCAGCGGGTAGAGCAGGGCGCGGATTTCCGGGTCGTTCATGGCCCGCCAAAAATAACATCCGTACCCGGTAGCCGGATTATTTCGTGGGCGCGGCCTGCCGCTCGTGCTGGCAGGCGCGCAGCCACGCTTCGGCTTCGTGCACCTGCTGAAAAATCTGAACCTCAATATCCTGCACCGACGAGCCGTGCAGCGTCACGGTGATAATATCGGAGAGCGAGTCGGCCTGCACGACGTGGGCAACATAGCGCAGGCCCAGCTCCCGGGCCTGCGGCAGCCAGATGCGCTCCAGCCACTCCACCGAATCGAACCACGGCCCCATCAGCGCCACGTTGTCGTTGAGCAGGTAGGCGTTGCGCAGGTCGCGCAGTTTGTTGAGGTAGTTGGCGGCTCCGCGCAGGGCTTCTTCCGAATCGATAAAGCCGCGCCAGGTAGCCCGCAGCCAGCCTTCGGGCTCAAGCGTGAGGGTGCAACGGCTGCCATCGCCATCGTGTAAAGAACTTATTATCATGGTGCGCGCCTACAGTAGCAGGCTGATTATGAATGAAAAGAGTGCTTCTGTACGCACAACCCGGGGCGAATGGCTAACAGCTGGCGGCGTTTGATGGCCGGAAAACCATCGCCGGTCAGAGCGGTTGGGGTCGGGTGCAGGACGGAAAAGGGTCCTTCGTTTTTGGGCGCGGTGCTGTACCTTGGCATGGTGCGCGCCCGAACGGTTCTTTTCCGAAGCTACCCCGGCCGTAATTCCCCGAAAATTTTGCTGCATGTCCCGAAAAAAGGTCCTGTTTCTCATCGGCTCGCCCAACCAGACCACCCAGATGCACCAGATTGCGCAGCTGCTGGAAGACGAATTCGAGCCCTACTTCAGCCAGCTGTACTACGATGGCTGGCAGCGCCAATTCTACAAGTTCCTGCTCTGGTCGGGTGGGCTCGACAAAACCATTGTCACCGGGAAAATCAAGGCCAAGGCCGATAAGTACCTGGCGGAACACCGGTTGCAGAACGACTTCGAGGCCCGCGTATTCGACAATCAGTACGACCTCATCGTGTGCTGCTCCGACGTGGTGGTGCCCTGGCCGCTGGTGCGGAAAACCAAGACCATTTTCGTGCAGGAAGGCATGACCGACCCGCTGAACCGGTGGGCGCGGCTGGTGAAGCGCTTCACCCGCTACCCCATTCTGTCCATCGGCACGGCCCTCAACGGCATGAACAACTGCTGCGACATCTACTGCGTGGCCTCGGAAGGCTACCGTGCGCACTTCCAACACGTGGGCGTCGATGCCGACAAGCTGGTGGTGACGGGCATTCCGAACTTCGACAACCTGGAGCAGGCCCGCCACAACAACCTGCCGCAGAACGGCTACGTGCTGGTGGCCACCTCCGACCTGCGCGAAACTTTCACGCCCGAAAACCGCCCCAAGTTTATTCGGGAGTGCGCCCGCATTGCGGCGGGCCGCCCGCTGGCCTTCAAGCTGCACCCCAACGAGGAGCTGCCCCGCGCCGTGGATGAAATCAGGGAGCACGCCCCGCCCGGCACTATCATTTTCACCGAAGGCAACACCGACCACCTCATTGCCAACTGCGCGGAGCTCATCACCCAATACTCCACGGTGGTGTACGTGGGCCTGGTCCTGGGCAAGCCGGTGCACTCCTACTTCGACGTGGCCGACCTGAAGCGCAAGCTGCCCTGGCAGAACGGCGGCACCTCGGCCCGGCGCATCGCGGCCATCTGCCGGGGCTACGGGCGCTTCGCGGGCAGCGGCCCCGCATTTCTGCGCAACTTCGATGCGGAGGCCTTCGCAACCCTGGAGCCGGCGAACAACTCGCTGGCCGGGCAGCAGCCGGCCTGACCCGGTTTTTTTAATGCAATACCAGCCAGCTGCTTAGCAGAATTCCGGCGCGGAATCGCGTCCTTTTTCCGGTATTTCCGTTGGTCAACCGTCTTCGCTTCGTGCGCATGTCCCTTCCCAAAATTCTCACCGTTGTACAGGCCCGCATGGGCTCGTCGCGCCTGCCGGGCAAGGTGCTGCTGCCGCTGGCCGGCCAGCCCCTGCTGGTGCGCATGACGGAGCGGGTGCGCCGCGCCCCCCTGGCCGGCACTGTGGTAGTGGCCACCACCACCAACCCCGCCGACGACGCCATTGCCGACCTCTGCGCCGCCCACGGCCTGGAGTGCTTCCGGGGCGACGCGCTCGATTTGCTCGACCGCCACTACCAGGCCGCCCGCCACTACGGGGCCGACGTGGTGCTAAAAATCCCGTCCGACTGCCCGCTTATCGACCCGGCCGTGATTGACGAGGTAGTGCGGTTTTACCTGGATTTCGCCGAGCGCTACGACTTCGTGAGCAACCTGCACCCCGCCACTTTTCCCGACGGCAACGATGTGGAGGTAATGCCCTTCGCTGCCCTTGAAACGGCCTGGCGCGAAGCAAAGCGCCCGCTGGAGCGTGAGCATACCACCCCGTTTTTCTGGGAGAATCCCGACCGGTTCCGCCTCGGCAACGTGGAGTGGAGCGCGGACAAGGATTACTCCATGAGCCACCGCTGGACCATCGACTACCCCGAAGACTATGATTTCATAAAAGCTGTGTACGACGAGCTTTACCCCGCGAACCCGACCTTTGGCCTGGCCGACATCCTGCACCTGCTCGAACGCCGGCCCGACATTGCCCGCCTGAACGCCCAGTTGGCGGGTGTAAACTGGTACCGCAACCACTTGGATGAACTGAAAACCGTGGACGCTTCCCAAACAAGAACGTTGTAGGGGCGGGGCTTAGCTTCGCTGTCCTCCGGTTGCCCCGCCCGGACGTTCGCGCCGCCAATCTTTATACACTGAAATCATTCGTCGTTCAACGACGGGCGGGGGCAAGCCCCGCACCCTACTTATGACTGACCAAAAACGCAAAGAACTCGAAGCCCTGGCCCTGCGCGTGCGCGAGCACATTGTGCGCCTGAGCACCGACGGCGGCTGCTTCACCGGGGCCTCGCTGAGCTGCGCCGACCTGCTGGTGTACCTCTACGCCGACTGCCTGAACGTGCGGCCTGACAACCTGACCGACCCCACCCGCGACTACCTCTTCCTGAGCAAGGGCCACGACGTGCCCGCCCTCTACGGCACCTTCGTGGAGCTGGGCTTCATGAGCCAGGAGCGGCTGAACCAGCACCTGAGCACCGACGACCACATCTACTGGCACCCCAACCGCCACGTGCCGGGCGTGGAGTTCCACTCCGGCTCGCTGGGCCACCTGCCCAGCGTGGCCCTGGGCGTGGCGATGGACTGCCGGATGCGTGGCCAGGACAACAAGGTCATCGTCATCACCGGCGACGGCGAGCTGAACGAGGGCACGGTGTGGGAAAGCCTGCTGGTGGCCAGTGCCCACAAAGTCAACAATTTGACTTTAGTAGTTGACCGCAACCATTTCCAGGCCAACGTGGCCACCGAAGACCTGATTCCACTGGAGCCGCTGGCCCCCAAGTTCGAAGCCTTCGGCTGCGAAGTACGCCGCATCGACGGCCACGATTTCGCGCAGCTGGAAGAGGCGTTCGCGGCCCTGCCCTTCTCGGATACCAAGCCCTCGGTCATCATCTGCGACACGGTGCGCGGGCGCGGCCTGCCCAGCATCGAAGCCCGCGCCGACCGCTGGTTCTGCAACTTCTCGGCCGATGAGGTGCAGGAGCTCCTGAAGGAGCTGCACAGCCAGGAGGCCACCAAGCTCACCAGCGAAACGCTGACGGTACGATAATATAAGACATGAGACAATGAGACATGAGAACTAAGAGGCTCAGATAGTAAAGCTTAGCCGAACAAAGGCAAGCTGTTCCTCTAATTTCTCATGTCTCATTGTCTCACTTCTCAACTCTTATGACTTACGAAGAACTTATCAAGGAAACCGCCCTCGCCGATGAGCGCATCGTGGTGATGACCGCCGAAAACCGCGCCCTCATCCGCAACCTGCCGGCCGTGCTCGGCCCACGCTTCATCGACACCGGCATCACCGAGCAGACCCTCATCGGCGCGGCGGCCGGGCTGGCCCTGCGCGGCCGCGTGCCGATTCTGCACGCGCTGGCCACCTTCCTCACGTTGCGGGCCTTCGAATTCATCCGCACCGACGTGGGCATCGGCCAGCTGCCGGTGAAGCTGAGCGGCTTCGTGCCCGGCTTCCTCTCCGACGGCAACGGCCCCACCCACCAGGCCATCGAGGACGTGAGCCTGATGCGCGGCATCCCCGGTATGACGGTTTTTGCGCCCGCCGATGAACAGGACATGCTGGCCATGCTGCCGGCCATCTGGGCCTCGCCCGCGCCGGCCTACGTGCGCATCAACACCCGCCCCGCCACCTACCAGCACGCCCCGTTTGAGATGGGCAAGGCCGAAATCGTGGCCGAGGGCACCGACATCACCATCCTCACCTACGGCATGCTCTTCGAGCAGACGCTGGTGGCCCGCGAGCTGCTACAGGCCCAGGGCAAGTCCGTGGGCCTCATCAACCTGCGCAGCCTCAAGCCCATCGACGAGGAAGCCCTGCTGGCCGTGGTGCGGCGCGGCGGCCTGCTGGTGACGGTAGAGGACCATTTCGTCACCGGTGGCCTCTACTCCATTCTGGCCGAGATTCTGCTGAAAAATCAGCTCACCGCCCGCGTGCTGCCGCTGGCGCTGATGGAGCGCTGGTACCGCCCGGGCCGCCTGAGCGCGGTGCTGGAGTACGAGGGCTTCACCGGCCACCACATTGCCCGGCGCATCAGCGAGCACTTGGGCGAGTCGGGCGCGGCTATTCCCGAGGGGCCGGCCGTGCTGGAGAACGAGTTTGCGGAGTAACGACGCGAAACCCAAAAGAACGTCATGCTGAGCTT